>JAQTVP010000026.1 GCA_028707015.1 Dehalococcoidales bacterium
CACTGCGAGCATTCTTTACCATAACTTCAATAAGCTTGCCTGCTCCTTCCCCATCACGTGCCATTGCTTTGGCCAGATAAATACAAACCTGGTTAAGAGCTTGTTGAAAAATGTCAGCTTGCCTACTATCCTGTGCAATTACCTTATTTCCTGCTAGTCCGTTAGCCATTATTACCGCAGTATCATTAGTACTGGTATCTCCATCAACTGAAATCATATTAAAAGAAATATCAACTGCATTTTGTAATGCTTTCTGCAAAAATCCTGGTTCAACAGCAGCATCAGTAGTCAGGATGCAAAGCATAGTACCCATATTAGGATGGATCATCCCTGACCCCTTGGTTACGCCACCAATAATAAAATCATCGTTACCTACCCTAACTGCAACTTCTTTAGGAACGGTATCGGTAGTCATTATAGCTTTAGCCAGCAAAGAACCACCATCAGTAGAAAATACTATATTATTTACACCGGATTTTATTCGCTCCATAGGCAACAATTCTCCAATAACGCCAGTGCTGGCTACCAAAACATCTTCCGATGATACGCCAATTTTTTCTGCGGCTAATTCTGTCATCTTTATAGCATCTCTATACCCTTGCTCTCCTGTACAGGCATTAGCGCAACCGCTGTTCATCACTACGGCTATAGCGTTATTGTTATGTAACCGCTCCCGAGATAATACTACAGGTGCTGCTTTAATTTTATTTTTAGTAAAAACACCGGCCGCTACACATGGTACTTTTGAAAAAAGAATACTAAGGTCTAATTTATCCCCGGCCTTTTCTTTTATTCCAGCGCAGATAGCACCCGCCTGAAATCCCTTAGGAGTAGTAACTGTACCCTGTTCAATTAATTCTATTTTAGCTTTCATTTCAAATAAAAATATAACATAATGAAGATGTTTATTGCAAAACGATTATTAAAGAATGATATTATAAAACTTAATATAAGCATTTTAAAGAATAACAAAAACTATTTTAGAAAGGATGGGATATATGCAATGGAATTAAAGTCAGTATATTTTGAAGACATACATAAAGATAATACTGATGATGTATTTCGAATCGTCCAGGAACGAGCAGAGGAGTTAGCTATAAAAACTATAGTTGTTGCTTCAACATCAGGCGATACCGCAGTCAGAGCCGTTACCAATCTTAACGGATTAAAAATTATTGCGGTAAGCCATTATACCGGCATGCGAGACCCCAACACACAGGAATTCACTGATGCAAATAAAAAATTGGTTGAGAGCAAAGGTGGTATCGTATTTACTACTACTCATCTTTTCAGCGGTTTGAGTTCCGCTATGCGTAAGAAATTTAATACTTATGTTATTGGCGATATAATCGCTAATACCCTGCGTATCTTCAGTCAAGGAATGAAGGTCGTCTGCGAGATAACGGTAATGGCAGCCGATGGCGGACTGGTACGCACCGATGAAGATATTATCGCTATTGCTGGTACACGCAGAGGGGCTGATACGGCAGTCGTCATCAGACCAGTTAATTCCGGCGATTTCTTTGACCTTAAAGTAAAGGAAATATTATGTAAACCGCATTTCTAGTACTTTCCTTCAGCTTCTTTCTCCATTTTATCCAGCCTGGTATAATAATCCGGAAATTCGTTAAGATGGGCTAAAGCAATTTTACCTGTCATTACGGGGTCGTCACCAGTAACATTTGTATGCGGATCAACCAAGCCATGTTCTAGCTCAACATCAAGACCCATTCTATATTGTTCGACATCAAACTTATTCCATTTAATCCCCAATTTTCCACCGATTTGCCGAGCTTCTTCACTGGTAAAACTTTTTTTGGACATTTTCCCCTCCTTTTTAATATCATAATTTATTTCTTTTCACAAGATACTAACAAGTTTTCTTATAACCACCGTTTTCTTTTAAAGTAGATGACCAGTGTAATACCAATAAGCAGCATAAATCCTAAAAGAGCAAAGTAAGCCCAACGCCATTCCAGTTCCGGCATGAACTCAAAATTCATCCCATACAAACCAGCAATAAATGTAAGTGGGATGAATATAGAAGCGAAAATAGTCAATACTTTCATAACTTCATTCATTTTGTTGCTTATGCTAGAGAGATAAATATCAAGCATACCTGAAATCATATCTCGATAACTTTCTACTGTATCAATAATTTGTATAGTATGATCATAAACATCTCTTAAATACGCACCGGTAGATTCATGAATAATTATTGACTCACACCTTTCTAAAGAATTGATTAATTCTCTTAAAGGCCAAACAGATTTCCTTAAAAATATCATTTCATTCTTTAACCCTCTGATATACTGTAATGTTTCCGGTTTAGGATTTATAGTGAGTTGCTGCTCTGTATCTTCTATTGTTTCACCAACATTTTCCAGAACCAAGAAATAGTTATCAACGATAACATCTAGTAAAACATAGGCAAGATAATCGGAGCCTGCTTTTCTGATACGTCCTTTAGCTTTCCTGATTCTGTCTCTCACCGGGTCAAAAACATCTCCCTCGCGCTCTTGAAAGGAAATAACAAAATTTGGCCCGAGAATTAAACTGATCTGCTCTGCCTCTATTTCATTTTTTTGATCATCTGGATAAATCATTTTTAAAACAATAAAAATATAATCCCCTAAATCTTCCATCTTAGGGCGTTGCTCAGTATTTAATATATCTTCTAATAAAAGAGGATGCATTCCGAAGTGAATTCCCAGTTTTTCTATGATCTCTACATCATGAATACCATCAATATTTATCCAGGTAACAGTTGGAGTATCTTTAAAGGGAAAACATTCCTCGATTATTTTTACTTCCTTCTCTTCAAAATGTGTTTCATTATAGTCCAGTATTCTTATTTTTACCTGTTCAACTTTCTTTTCTCCAATATGAACAAGTGCTCCCGGAGGAAGCCCCGCTTTTTGGGACCTTTTCTTAGTTAGTTTCATTATTACTATCTCCGATCATTGATATCCATTTAGTTAAACTAATACATAGGTCGTGAGTTATTTTGCAGCTATTTCAAGTTGTGAAGTACATTGTGGACAGCGACTAGCTTTAATCGGAATACTTGAAAAACAAAAGGGACATTCCTTAATAGTAGGCTCAGCCTGAGCAGTTTCTTCTTTTAGTCTATCAACCTGATAACGTAATCTGTTAATATATCGTACAATCATAAATAAAGCAAACATTATTATAATGAAGCTGATTATGGCCATAACGAAAACCCCATAATTAATTGTAACAGCTCCAGCAACCTTAGCATCAGCTAGAGAAGCGTATGGAGCAGCTGGAGAACCACTTTTCAAAACAACAAACAAATTAGCAAAATCTACATTGCCTACTAATAAACCAATAGGAGGCATTAATATATCAGCAACCAGTGATGTTATTAAAGCACCAAAAGCTATACCAACAATTATACCCACCGCCATATCAACTACATTACCACGTATTATAAATTGCCTGAATTCTTTTAACATAGTAATCCCTCTTATCCTGTAGTTTAATTTAATGTTGAATTAATTTAATACCAAGTTCCCGTACATTTAGGCAAGTAACTTATTACAAATTTAATTGTCTAGGTAATAAACAGGCGGTCAACCACTTTGTTTCGTATATCACGAGCAGCAACAACCTTATAATAACATTCTGATTTTATCTTCCTATCAGCCCCACTACTATTTATGGCATGATAGGCATTAACTATTGCTCTCCACTGCTCAATAAGTCCCATATGGACAAGGTTAATATCCCACATGGGTCTCCGGCTTGCCCACCAGAACGGATCACTATGTTGAGTCCTATCAAGTAGCCCCCTGCTAATTGTTGAAAACCGTTTACTTTCATCATTATCAGCTATCTTAATAGCTCTTAAGCATAGCTCATTACATATTGCCAGATGCTCCCACAGCAGATTATGTATCTCGTTATCTTTATCTTGCCAAAGAGGATAAGGATTACCCATCTCTATATCACCAGAAGAGGTGCTCCATGAGGATGGTCTGGGATCTATCACCGCACCGTTTTTAAATATCTCCATGAGTTGACTGATAGTTACTGTCTGAACCTGCTGAGCTGTCTCTACATCTTGGAGTAAATTGGCGTGTTGTGTTGCCAGAACTTTCTTCTGCTGAATATTAGTAGTATAAATCTCAATGCCCTCTTCTAATTGTTCATAAACTTCTGCCAGAAACAGCTCTTCCCAGTCTTTTATATGATGGCCATAGGTCTCTGCATCCATAGCTGTAATAACATAAATATTTTCTTTATTATTCTGAAGATTTTTTAGATTTTCTAAGAAGTTTTTTGCGTCCAGCTCTTGAAAACTAATTTTATTGCTAATTATATCATCACGGAAAAATACCGATATTTGCTTACCTTCATGTTCAATCTGATGAATAACATCCACTGGCCACTTTATTGGACAAGCAATCCCGCTAATGATAATCCACTTGCATGCAGCTTCAATTACAGCCGGCAGTATTGCTCTGCTATAAGCCATTTCTGGCGGAAAGAAACCATTGGGTTTATAGACATCTCCAAAAGCAGACACGCCTGTTCTCTGGTTAAGTTCTATTTGGCGTTTAATCTCTTCAGGTGGTATCAATGGTAAAATAGGATGATATTTACCGGTAGCTGTGAACTCAATCTGTCCCTTCTCTGCTAGTTTTTTAAGTCCATTTAAAACATCCGTATGTCCACAGTTTCTTAACATATCAATAAGTACACCATTTATATTAACTGTGGCTTTAGCATTTGAATATTGCTCTAATACCTCTATTAACGGACGATAAGATTCATCACATATCTTTTTAAGTATTGAAGGAATCTGCGTTGGTGGTTGGTAAAAGTGAAATAATTGTGCCCAATATATCATTTTGTATCCCTCTAACACGCTTAATTATTATTTTTAAAATTTCATTCTTCCCAAAGACAGGGGTATTTCTTCCATCCCAGAATATTTATTAGTTCAGTTTCGATAAAATAAATTTAATATATCTATTTATTTTATTATTTTAGATGACAAAAATCGCTCTTCTCTTTTAACACAATGGCAATAGCTATGTATATAGTATTTCGATATTTTTAATTAATCTCTATTCTATTTTGTACTCATATCAGCTAAATTATTAACACCCTGAAGTTGCGCTTGATACTCAAGCTTACAGATAAGTCTTTTTACCACCTTTTTCCAAGTCCATTGTTCTGCCGTCTGTTTTGCCGCTAAACTAATTGTCTTCCTATTGTCTTCGTGTAAGCGCAGATAATCGATATAAAATTGAATTTCATCTGCTTCAAAAGTATCTAACACTATTGCATTTTGCATATGAACAGCGTAATCCTCACCGCTGCTGCCACAAAATACTATTGCACCGTCAGCCATAGCTTCTAAACCGACTAAACCGAATGGTTCATGTATACTGTTAGCCAGCACTATATCACTAGCTTTGTAGATAACCTGTAAAAATGAGCACGGTATCGGAAACATAAAATTAAAAATGTCTCCTTTCCCTGCCTTAGCGATAGCTTTAAAATAAGGCTTAAACGTTTTGTGTAACGTAGCCTCCAGATATAAATTCTCAATGTTTTCATTCACATCCAATAGAACATTCTTTACCATAATACCAGTCATTTTTGGCTGCTGCGTAACCTTTAACCCATAAGAACCCACCCCTCCACGCGCTAATAAAACAGGTTTTATTCCTGTTTTCTTAAGCATACCAATAGCATTGATTGCCGGTTCCCAGCCCTTGTCTGGATGCCATCTGGCAACTTTACTTAATGTGATTTCAGAGTTAATCAAATTTTTTAGGGTGGTAACATCCTTATCATCTATCTCATTTAGCAGTTCTTTAGGTATTCCATTAGCTATAACAAATGGATTAATTCCCATCTTCAGCATTATCTGTTTCATATATTTACTAACGGTAGTAATTCTGGTTGTATAAGTAAGACGTTGCCAGTCTATTCTCTCAAAACCATAGGTATTATTAGCATTCCAAAACATTACTGCTTTATCCCTGAACCCAGTATGGAAAAGAAGGTCGCTAATTTGGCACATAGTTTCAGCAGTTTGCCATTCTTCTCCTAGTATTACGACCAATTTTTTCTGAGAAATGGCAGGAAGGATAACTTCGTTAACTACATACGGAGGAACAGATTGTGTAAAATCATTTAGCTTATCCTCTTCCCCATCGTATACACCACCTGGATAACACTTACTTATCCATTGGCACCAACGATAAAGAAAAAGGTTTCCATTTTTAAAGATTTCCACTCCTTTTTTCTCAGGATCTCCAATAAAAAAGTTGTGGATAGTAAAACCCATTTCAACCAATGTATTAGTCAAATTCATTATCCTGGAACTCAATCCTCCAGCCATTGAATATACATCAGGTCCCTCAAAAGAGAGTACAACAAAAACAGTATTGTCCGGATTAATATTCATTATAATCCTACAACTACATAAGTAATATTAATAAACATTTATTATTACTCTTTCAGACGAACATATACCCCCCGCTTTGTCTGTATAAATGTTATTTTATCTTCCCTAGCTAGCCAACCAATTCCCATACTGACTATGTCCTTAGGTTTCTTTAAATTACTTGCTATAGCAGAGATACTACACGAACCTTCATTTTTTAGTAATTCCCAGATTTCCCCTGCTGTTTCTCCTGTAGCATTAAACATTTTCTTCCCCTCTTTGTAATATATACAGAAATTACACTTTTGCCGCCTACGTAAACGCCGCGTTGGATGAGCGGCTCAATTTAACCCAAAGACATCTCTTGCTTTCACGAAAATTAAAATAATACAGTAGAAAGAAACTCTATTGATTATTTGCTGGCTCTCTCTTTTTTCTTAGCTGAAACTGTAACTTTTTTCGGTTTAACTTCGGGTGCTTTAGCAATATCAATTTCAAGAACGCCATCTTCGTAGTTAGCTTCTATTTTATTGGCATCCACAGTTGACGGTAGAGTTATAGAACGGTAAAAACTACCATAGGAACGTTCACAACTATAGTAATCCTCCTCTTTTATTTCGGTATCAGCCTTCTTTTCCCCTTTAATAGTCAATGTGTCACCAACAACCGAGATGTCAATGTCTTCTGATTTAATTCCCGGCACCTCAGCTTTCACTATAAACTTATCATCCTTATCAAATACTTCGATAGCTGGCATCCATCCTTGCTCTAACATCGGCGTGCGTCTCCACGATGAAGGCCATTGCTGGCGTCCAAAAATATCATCAAACCGCCGTTCTAATGCCTCTAACTCGCGGAAAGGTCTCCACGGAATCATCCCTGAGCTTGGTTTCCATCTTTCCATTGACATAATTAAACTCCTTTTTTATTAATCTATTTTTCCAAAATAAGTATTAATTTCACATTTTGTAGCTAGAATGATTTCTATTATTCTAATATTGTATAGACTATTTGCACATCAATGTTTAATTTCAGATCTCCCGGACTAATTGGTGTCTCTTTCACTGATGCTCCCTCTGATATGCCTATTCCTTCTACCCTATACGGATATGAGATGCTTTCTGAGATATAAATAGGTTTCCCTAATGTAATTCCAGTCAGAGTAGCCATTTGGTCAGCCTTTGACTTAGCATCAGCTATTGCTTTGTCTCTAGCATCTTTACGGTATTCCGTCGGATCATCAATTGAAAAGCTAATACTGTTTATCCGGGTAAGATCCCCTCCAGCTTCAATTACAGCATCAATGATAGAACCGGTATTGGCTACTTCATGAATTTTAGCTGTTACCACATTAGTTACCCGGTAACCAACTATGACCTCATCCTGCTTATCCGAATCCCATTTTGTCACCTGTTGAATGCTAAATTGTTGTGTCTGTATATCATTATCAGCAACTCCATTTTCTTGCAGAGCTGCCATTATCTTATTCATTGATTCTGCTGCTTCTGTTTGGGCTTCGGCTACACTCTGTCTAAGAGCAGATACCCCCAGCTGCAATATGGTGATATCAGGAGCAACAATTACCTCGCCATGACCATTAACCCAAACGCCTTTTTGCTGACTATTGGTATCAATAAATAAATCAGAGGCCAACTCTCCTCCGCTTGTACTACTACAGGTACACCCAACTAATCCAGAGGAAATTATTATTAAAACTAGTCCTATTGTTAGTAAATATTTTTTACTCATCTCTCCCTATCATTAACAACTATTATTTATGTATTTATGTATTTATGTATTTATGTAGCACCTATTCTAGCTATTAATTATGATAAAAATTATCTACATTTCCTTTATTTTTATTTTCCTCCGTCCAAACATTAATCCATGTCCTTTTGCCACAGCAAGACAATGCATCACAATTTTTACATACTGTAATCAATCACTAACATAAAATATTCACCAGTTGATATTTTCCAAAAAAATTAGTATCTTAATTATTACAGAACTCTTATTTTCACATGATTATTTGTTAAATTTATTCTTGCGAACATACTTCAATATTTAAATAAATATGAACATCTGTAAATCCTTCTTCTGGACAGTATTTCTAAATAAAACAGCTTATTATTATATTGATATTTAACTACTGATTTAGGATAGAAAAGATAATTAAAAATAACTGATTTAAGCCTAGCCACTCTTAACAGATTGACCCTCTTCACTTATCTGTTAATCTTTCTGTGCTAAGTTTGAAAGATAAAGATAGAGTATAATCTAATTAAGGGAAACGAATAAAAAGGAGCAATTCATTGGTTATGCTAAAGATACCAAAACGGATCGGCAGATTAGATGAACTTGCCAATAATCTTTGGTGGAGCTGGCACGAAGAGGCACGTAATGTATTTCGTATGCTTGACTATCCACTTTGGAGAATAAATGGTCACAACCCCGTTAAACAATTATGTGACGTTAGCGAAAAAACATTACAGGCTGCAGCTAATGATCAATCATTTCTGACATGTTATGATTCGGTAATGTCACTTTTTGATGCTTATCTGGCATCTTCAAATACTTGGGGCATCATCAATTTCCCTGAATTAAGCAATGGGCCTATTGCCTATTTTTCCATGGAGTATGCGATACAAAACTCCCTGCCTATATATGCTGGCGGCTTAGGTATACTGGCTGGAGATATCTGCAAGGAGGCCAGCGATCTAGGTCTGCCATTAGTTGCCGTTGGATTCATCTATCCTCAGGGATATTTTCACCAAAATATATCAGAGGATGGGTGGCAACAAGAAATTTATCAGCAACTTATTTTCGAAGAATCACCAATAGAACGTGTATTTTCTACAGAAGGCAATCCTGTCATCACCAAAGTTCAACTGGGTAATGATTTATTAAGCATAGGAGTATGGAAAGTCCAAGTTGGCCGCACAAAGCTTTACCTGTTGGATACCAATCTTGAGGAAAATCCGGCACATTACCGCCAATTGTCATCGCGCCTTTATGTTGCCGATCGAGAAGTACGCATACAGCAAGAAATTATTCTTGGAATTGGCGGTGTGCGTATTTTACGAACACTCGGTATAACTCCAAGCATATGGCACAGTAATGAAGGGCATACGGCTTTCATGATGCTGGAACGCATCCGAGAAGAAATAGCCAATGGGAAACTTTTTGAAGAAGCAAAGAAAAATATACAAAGAACAACAGTATTTACTACTCATACCCCAATACTGGCAGGTCATGATATCTTTCCTACTTCATTAATGGATCAGTATTTTAAAGAATACCAGAATAGTCTTTGTATCGACCGGAAAACATTTTTGCAGCTCGGACAACAAGATAAAAACACAAGTCAACCTTTTAATATGACAATACTGGCTATCAAACTGGCTGATAAGCGCTGTGCAGTGAGTCAGCTTCATGGAGAGATTACCCGAAAAATGTGGCGCGGACTTTGGCCAGATACACCTGAAAACCAGGTACCCATATCACACATTACCAATGGCATACACGTACCTACCTGGATTGCTCCGGAGCTGCTGCATCTCCTTAATAAATATCTTGGAGAGGATTGGATAAAAGAACACGATAATATTGCACTATGGGATAATATACAGAATATACCGGATAACGAGCTCTGGGAAACTCGCCAGCTATTAAAACGTAAACTAGTAGCCATGATTTTAGATCGTGCTCAAAAACGATGGATTAGTGGTGAAGTAACCGCACACCAAGTATTAGTTATGGGAGCACTACTTGACCCTGCTGTTTTAACCATTGCCTTCACCCGCCGTTTTACCGAGTACAAGCGACCATCATTAATATTCACTGACATAGCGCGTTTAAAACGAATCATTAATAATCAATGGCGTCCGGTTCAAATTATATTCGCTGGCAAATCTCATCCTGCTGACTTTCCATCAAAATATCTCCTTCAGCACGTGTATGCTCTAGCCAAAGATCGTGATTTTCAAGGGAGAATAGCTTTTATTGAAGATTATGACATGCATATGTCACGTTACCTCGTTCATGGAACAGACCTTTGGTTAAACAACCCGCACCGTTTACGCGAAGCATGTGGTACTAGTGGCATGAAAGCTGCACTAAATGGTTCACTTCACTTAAGTATTTGTGATGGATGGTGGTGTGAAGGCTACAATGGCAGCAATGGCTGGACTATAGGTAATAGTGTCAACTTAGCAAATTCAGATGAGCAAGATAAAGCAGATGCTGAATCACTATATCACCTTTTAGAAGAAGAAATTATACCTTTATACTACACTCGAGACCGCAACGGCGTGCCCCATGGCTGGATTCGTATGATTAAAGAAGCAATGCGTACTATTACACCGATATTTTCTGCGCGGCGAATGCTCAAAGAATATGCAGAAAATATGTATATACCTGCGTCTCAGTCTTTAAAGAAAAAGGTATAGCTTTTTTAAATCGCTAACCTATAAATTATACTAATTATCTAAGATTATAGCCATCTTGACAAAGAATAATGACACATATATATTGAGTTTTTCTCTTTATACTTCGTTTCCGGACTACTAAAAGAGCTAAAGAGTATTTTACGAGTACCGGAGGTTATGGGGTGTGAATTCTTTTTCTGAAACTCATCTTCTAAACCAGTTAGCCTGCCTCTATGGAGTGCAGACTAACTATTATGATGTTAACCACCATAAACATCAGACTTCTGAGGAAGCATTATTAAAAATTCTTCACTTACTGGGATCATCTGTTACAACCTTAGCAGACGTTCCTTCAGCATTACGTGAGCAGCAACAAAAACTGTGGCAAAAAATATTAGAACCGATAACCATAGTCTGGAATAATGAGCCGCTGAAAATACAAATCAGGTTACCTTCAGCCATAGCTGAAGAGACTCTAAACGGCCACCTGATACTTAATACTGGTGAGCGGCAGAGTTTTACATGGAACGGAAGCACCTTGCCAATCACGGAATCGGCCGAAGTAAATGGGATTCTGTATGTAGTTAAACAACTAACTATACTCGAAAATATTCCTTACGGATATCATAAATTCACCATGGGAGTAGCAAAATCTCTAGTTAATACATTCATTATTTCAGCACCTGAAAGGGCTTACCTGCCTCCAGACAAGCTGAAGCAACGAATGTGGGGGGTCTTTCTCCCCCTATATGCCCTATACAGTAAAAATAGCTATGGGAGCGGTGATTTCTCAGATTTAGAGTCACTGGTAAACTGGGTTGCCAAAATAGGGGGTAATGTTGTGGCAACCTTACCCTTATTAGCAAATTTCAATAATGAACTTTTTACACCTAGCCCTTATGCTCCATCCAGTCGCCTCCTATGGAATGAGTTTTATCTAAGCATTACTAATATCCCGGAGCTTTCAAAATGTATTCCGGCGAAATCTTTGTTACAATTTTCATCATTCCGAAAAGAGTTGAAAACTTTGAATAATTTATCTCTAGTTGATTACAAACGGCAGATGATGCTGAAACGTCAAATATTAGAACATTTATGTAGTTTTTGTATTAAGCATACCCCTGATCGCCTTAAAAATCTTCAGCACTTTGCTGAAACACATCCATTTGCTGAGGATTACGCTCGTTTCCAGGCTACTTTTGAGAGACAAGGTATTTCATGGCAATCATGGCCTGAGCCACTACGAAATGGTACCTTGAATGAAGGAGATTATACTGAAGAAGTAAAGGATTACCATCTGTATGTGCAATGGTTAGTTAATAATCAACTCAAGGATCTCTCGGAAACAGCTTATAAAAACGATATACTACTGTATCTTGATTTACCATTAGGCGTTCATCTAAATGGTTATGATATGTGGCGATATCATAATTTATTTGCTACAGGAGCATCAGCAGGAGCACCACCGGATACTTTTTTTGCTGCTGGGCAGAAATGGGGATTTCCACCGCTACATCCCGAGGAAATAAGAAATCAGGGTTATCAATACATAATCGCATGCTTACGAAATAACATGCGATATGCTGGTATTCTCAGACTTGATCATGTAATGAGTCTCCATCGACTCTTTTGGATACCAGATGGTATGGATGCTGACCAAGGAGTATATGTACGTTACAAGGCTAAGGAACTTTATGCAATCTTAGCTCTAGAATCCTGGCGCAATAAGGTAATAATTGTCGGTGAAGATCTGGGTACTGTACCTGCTGAGGTTAGACTAAATATGGCCAAACATAACATCCATCGCATGTATATAATTAATTATGAGCTCAATTCTAATCCTCTAAAAGCCATTAAGCAGCCAAACATTAACTCCGTAGCCAGTCTTAATACACATGACATGCCTCCATTTGCCTCTTTCTGGCAAAGCCTTGATATTAAAGAGCGCATGGCATCAGGACAATTAAATAAGGCAAATGCCCAATTGGAGCAACATAACCGACAAGTCATCATAGATATTATTGCCAACTATTTACAGAGTGAAGGCTGGATCAAGGAATTCCCTTCAAATACACAGGATGCTTTTAGAGCTTGTTTATCTTTTCTAAGTGCCAGTTTGTCCAGGGTCGTTTTGGTTAATTTAGAGGATCTCTGGTTGGAGACCAATCCTCAGAATATACCGGGTATTCAAGAAAGTTATCCTAACTGGAAAAAAAAAGCTCGTTATAGCTTAGAAGTTTTATGTCAAATGCCT
>JAQTVP010000188.1 GCA_028707015.1 Dehalococcoidales bacterium
AGGGCGAAGCACTTAAGACAGCGATAGCCCAGGCCAGAGCGGAGAATATCATCTGGATAGATGCCGATGATACCTATCCGACGGAGTTACTTCCTAAAGTGAGGCAAGCTTTTAGAACCTATGATATGGTTGTTTGCTCCAGGAAATATGGACAAGAGAATATCCCTAGCTTTAATCGCGTTGGTAACTTCATCTTTCGTACCATGATAAAAGCAATCTATAACTTTAAGCCTTACGATCCCTGCTCTGGTCTCTACGGAGCTAAAAAGAGCCATCTTAAGATGATGAATCTCTCGGCGCATCGCTTTGCCATAGAGCCTGAGATTTCTATTAAAGGGGCCCGGATGAGACTCAAGATGCTGGACATACCTATTCAATATAAAGCCCGGGTTGGAAAAGCTAAGTTAAACAGTATCATAGTGGGTTTTGAAGACCTGTGGACTATCCTCAGATTAATATTTTGGCATCCGGCTAAGGTTGGTAATGGCTAATATGAAAGTCTCGGTAATAATCTGTGCCTATACCATGGAGCGGCTCAATGATATCCATGAGGCAGTAGCCTCAGTTATGGCGCAAACTCTCAAGCCTCATGAGGTGATTATTGCTGTAGACCATAATCAGGAGCTCTTCCAGAGACTCAAGACAGAACTCCCGCCTGAAGTTAAGATTGTGCTGAATGAAGGCGTTCAGGGGTTATCTGAGACCAGGAACGTGGGAATCCGTACAGCCACTGGTGATATTGTCGCCTTTATCGACGATGACGCTGTGGCAGAAAAGGACTGGCTGAGGAACCTTACTAAACACTTTGAAAACTCCGAAGTTTTAGCTGTTGGGGGAAGAGCTGTTCCTGACTGGTCAGAGGGTAAGCGCCCTTTATGGTTTCCTGAGGAGCTTGACTGGATTGTAGGCTGTACTTATAAAGGACTGCCAACAAATAAGAATGAGATTAGAAATGTTCCCGGGTGCAATATGGCGTTTAGAAAAAATGTTTGTCAGGAAGCAGGTCTTTTCAAAAGCGAGTTTGGAAGAATTGGTAAGATGAGGGGAGTGGCTGAGGAATCAGAGCTTTGCATACGAATAAAGCAAATGAGAAAAAAGGGCACTATTATTTACGAATATGATTCTGTTATCCACCACAAAGTTCCTTCGTGGCGGCTTAATTTGAAATATTTAACTCAGCGTTCATATGATGAGGGTTTCTATAAAAACATGATAAATAGAGTTTTCGCTGAGTCAGATAAAAAATCTCTTTCTACTGAGGACTCATATCTCCGCTATCTTCTCTTTACCTCCATCCCTGGACGGCTTAGATACTTCTATAGACAGAATAGCCTTCTTCAAATGGGTGCCATTATAATAGGCATAGCTGCAACCGGAGCCGGATATTTAGTGGGTAGATTAAAGGTCTAGAGAAAGACGTTTCATGGTGGCTACAGCCCAGTCAACCTACAATTCTATGGTCTCGCTATGGTCAGCCAGAAGAATCTCAATCCTGCTGACCATAGTCGCTCTTGTCCTGTGGTCATATAGCATAACGCAGACTAAGCTCAACATTGACTTCTATGGTCTTATTCATAGTTTTCCCGTCACCTTCTTCTTAGCTTTAGGTATTCTTACCATAGCCTCAGCTATCCTCTGGGTCTCTAAAGATAACCACGAGAAACTGCTTTTCTTTCAGGTCTCTTTGCTCATTGTGAGCCTGTGGCTTGTGCCATTATTGATTGGTGGTTCCCAACCTGTTGCCTTTCATGTTCAACAAAAGTTTACTGAGAATGTTAGTCCTATTATACAAAGAGGATACTTGTCGGGAGGAATCTGGTATCACAGTTGGCCGGCTATGTGGATTGAAGGTGCTGCCTTGCTTGATGTGCTGGGTCTACATAGCTCAGAAGTCATGATATTCCTGACACCTTGCCTGGTCCAGTTCCTGTTCCTTTTGCCTCTTTACGTATTTCTTAGAAACACTTTCGGGAAAGGTAGAAATAATTATTACTGGGCAGGAATCTGGCTCTTTGAACTGGCTAACTGGCTGGAGCAAAACTATTTTGGACCTCAAGCTATGGCTTTATTGTTGATTCTGATGCTATTGGCCATATTAAGCAGGCCTTTAGCCTCTAATGATAGAGTTGGCACTGTTAACTATACGACCGGTGGCGATTCAATAGGCATTGTCCTTATATTTGCCTGTCTGACTGTCACCCATGTATTGAGCTCGTTGGTCGCATTGATTATGATTGCTTTAGTCTATATTGTTAACAGAAAAAGTATGAGGCTTAATCTCTTTATCCTCCCGGCTGTTTTTATTGTTGCCTGGATGGTTTATCAAACTACCGCCTTTTTTGAAAGCAATATTCAGACTTATATGGAGCGTGCTTTCAGGTTAGACTTAACCCTGTGGAGTGATATATTTGGCGGTACCAGTGGTTCAAGAGGTATTGCTGGCAGCGAATCACATCAGGTTGTGTCTACAATAAGGATTGTAACCTCAGCCATATTTGCGTCTATTACCTTGATAGGTATGATACTAAGTCGCTGGTTTAAGGAGAAAACTCTCAGTGATAACACTGTTATGGCTATTGGGACGGGCGTTCTGTTGGGCCTTATTAGCGGGCTTTATGGAATGGAAATGCTGCAACGCTCCTGGTTTTTCTTCTTACCGGTGGTGGCCTATTTTGGAATGAAGCTTTTAAACCATAAAGTGACTACTTTTGCCTTTTGTCTACTGCTTCTGGTAAGCCTGCCTTTCCACTTTATCTCCCACTATGGCAACGAAGCTATAGATTATTTCTCTCGCGGCTATGAAGCTGGACTTAATTATGTTTCCGAAGTAAAGCAGAGTAGCGATTATCCTTTTGCTATAGTGAACCAGATTAACTGGGAAGAAGGCCAATTAGTTTTTGCCAAAAGCTTCCCCCAGGGGAAACATTACCTTGCTATCAGCCGGTTTTATGACTCTTATTACACTTTCCTTTATAACCGGCCTGATTACGTTGACAGTATCTGGGATTGGCTCTATAATTCTAATAGCTACGATTATATTTATGCTAATCCGGAGTTTGACCTGTATATCAATCAAGCCAGGTAGAGAACATAATCAATAGAGGAAATAAGTTTGCCAGCCTGGCTAATTCTGTTACCCTCATCGAATTTGACTTCATCCGAGGTTATCTCTGAATAGAAAATGCCCGTGAGGTTTTCAAGTTTATTGCGAATAAGATGGGAAGATGA
>JAQTVP010000189.1 GCA_028707015.1 Dehalococcoidales bacterium
GGTAGATTAAGTTGGAGAAGCGATCCTCAGCCTCCGGCCGTATTGGGCTGGAAAGAAAATACCCCATATCCATTTAAAGGTAGTATTAGTACTGTTCGCACATATAGTCGGGCTTTAAGTGATAGCGAAGTACGAGACAATCTTTATACGGAAACCAATGTACCGACCAATGGCCTTAAAGCTTTCTGGAAATTAAATAATGGTAGTGACATAATCACTGATTCTTCTGGTAACGGTTATACGGCAACTTTTGTTAACTCTGGAGGAGCTGCTGGCTGGATTGATGATGGGCCAATACCATATGATCCTGCATCTGCAACTGATTATGGCTACAATTTATTTGGATTTGATAAAGATACATTGACTAATTGTATAGACGATAATCTTTTGGGTGGTATTTACAATTGTTTCATATCTAGCACTAGAAATAGCAATGTTAAAGTAATGTCTAGTCGAACATATGTAAATCGAGATCCAGCCACTGCTATAACAGAACTAGCAGCACTTTACTATTCACCGAAATCGACATTGGCTGGTGATGCTTATTTGGGAAACATGGATTCAAGTAACTTTAGTTATTGGGGACGAAACTTGGTTCAAGGTACGGGCTCCTCGAGTAATGAGAGTTTCTGGGGTGTGGGTAACTATTCGTTGAATCCCGATGCGCAGGCAAGTTTGAATGTAAATGGAGCAGAGTACAAACAATACAAGGCGAAAATTGATACACTCACAGGCGAGGCTATTGCAAGTGGAAGTGTTGCGAATAGTGATCTTAATCTACAAAGAAGTAATATTACTAGTGCTGCTTCTACTGATGAATCAGCTGATTATCCAGGAGGAAAAATCTGGAAGATAGCTGATTATACCAATAATTATCATTGTGGAGACGGCACTCTTCCTGGTTCTTGTGCAATTACTTATCATGGTAAAGGAACAATAATTTTACCTAAGGCGTTCATAGCAGCTTATGGTAGTGATTCGCAGATGTATATATACAAAGATATCAAACCCGCAGCGGGTGATTCTAATGCTAGGTTGGGCTATATTACTGATCGAAATGTAAATATTAGTGACAATGTGACTGTTCAAGCCACAATCTTTACTACCGGAACAATTACAATTGGTAATAATGTAACTATGATCGGGTCTTTTGTTGCTAGCAACTTTAATATTACAGGTAACAACGTCAGGTTTCTTTATGATAAGGGCCTAAGTACTAGCCAGCCACCTGGATTCGGGTATTTGAAGATGCCACATTCTAGTGAGAACTAGAAATTTCAGCAGGAAAATACGAATTTTAAAGTTATAAAAAAGTCATTGCAATTAAAAGGCATTGTATATTATACTAATATTAGTAAAGATTGTGGATATTGATCTAGGAGGGATCATGCAAAATGAAGTGGGATCGTCACCCGTTGGCGCATCAAGCGTCTCTGGTGGAAGTCCAAACAGTGCCTCCGGTAGTTCTGTTACCGGTGATATTGCAAACCAACATACAAATTCTCATGATAATTTAGTACAAATGGGCGAGCGTTCGTCTTTCAATTTTGCTTTGGCAATTGCTTGGGTTGTAGCCTTGCTATCTATTTTAGCGACTCTATATTTCTGGTGGCTTTCTGTAAACACAGTAGATGTAGTTGCAGAAAAGCAGTCAAAGCTTGAATCTATTGAACAGCAACTAAAAGCTCCAGCCATGGTTAGGGTTGAGAAGGATTCTAATGATTTTAAATCATCAGTCAGTATTTTAAGCAAAGCCAAGAAGGATCGTTTTTCAATTACAGAGTTCTTGCCAGTCTTTTACTCAAAAGTTACTAATGATGTGAAAATTACCAGTTTTTCTCTTTCGTCTGACGGGAATCTTTCTGTTTCTGGCACTACAAAAAATTATCGGACAACAGCGGACTTGGTTTTAGCCCTTAGGAGTTGGAGCGTACTTTCGGATGTTGACCTTACTTCTACCTCTATGTCTCTTGGTACAGAGGAAGGTAGTAAGCCTGAGGCTCTTTTCTCTATTTCGGCCAAGGTTACAACAGTTCCCGCAGCAGCAAATTCTTCTGCCTCGTTAACGACAGGATCGGTAGCACAGCCTAGCACAGGAGGTGGAGTATGAAAAAGAAAAGTAACAATGCTTTTTATGCAGGTGTAACAGTTATAATTGTTATCTCTTCATTCTTGTACACTTGGAAATTTATTATTCCAAAATTTAGTGATAATAAAAGCAAATCAGCTCAGCTTGATGTTGATATTTCAAGTGCTAGCAAAAAGCTAGATTCGCTTAAAAAAGCTCAAACAACCCTGACTCAATTGGGGGATATCCCGACACAACTTTCTGTTGCTGTTCCTGAAGACAAAGATATGCCAAACTTGATTACTGAACTTGAGGCGATTGCAGCAAAATATAAAATAGTTCTTCCTACTATTTCTGTTAATGATAGTGGAGCCGCAGCAGCAGGAAGTCTTGCTAGCTCTACTCCTACGTCACCAAATGCAGTTACTATCGACATATCTGCTCCTGGTAGTTTTGAGGGGATTACGGGTTTAATTGCAGATTTAGAAAAAGATATTCGCTTTATGAATATTAAAACAGTTTCGATTACTTCAACAAAAGATGATACAGGAACTATCATTACAAGTGTGTCTTTGCAGATAGAGGCTTACAAGAGAGGGGCAAGCGCAGCAGCTTCAACCGCTTTACCAACAGGCGCAAGTACAACACCGTAAGTAAACGAGTAGCTAAGTTGTGGGAGATATTATGAATAAAAAATCAATGGGTCTTATAGCGTCACTTGTTTTTGCCTTGGTTGCAGCGGGGTCTTTCTACTGGTTGTGGACAATTTCAAAGACTGAAGCTTCTACTATAAGTACAAGCACTGCAGATTATACTGTTGTGGAAATAGAAAGCGTCAAAAAAGAAGCCGTAAGTATTTTGTCTGGCTTGGTAAATAAATCTAGTCTTCCAATAGATGTACCGACTGAGAAAATGGGCAGAACTAATCCTTTTTCGGATTACTAAATAGTAACCAATAATCAAGATATAATCACCAGTAGGATTACAAAGTCAAATTTAAAATTTAAAATTTAAATTGAATTTTTAAATTAAAATGTTTTAAACACTGAAGATTATTTGATTGTCTGCCTGCTGGTCATTTGACTCTAAAGGAAGAGTCCTTAGACTCCCGTTCGACAGGCTCAGGGCCTGAGTATGAATCGAAGGCAGACTC
>JAQTVP010000190.1 GCA_028707015.1 Dehalococcoidales bacterium
AGAAGTAGGCTGTCTCCAGGTTGATTTAGCATTTATTTTGTCGTAATATTAGCTATAGATTTAAGTCCCTGTAGCTCAGTTGGATAGAGCGGCTGCCTTCTAAGCAGCGGGTCGTCGGTTCGAATCCGACCAGGGATACCATAATTACAAACTCCCAAGTGCCAGTTTTCAAGTTTCAAGCTAACATAACTTCCCCACTTTGTTTGAGCACAAATTGTTAACACTTTTTACTATTTCAAAGGACCTAATACAGATTGACAAATGAGGCAATATACTACCCCTCCAGTACCATCGCTTTGATTTGGACACATTTCTTGATACTTTCTTGATTGGCCATTCCATTTTCTTGACACCCTTTTGATTTATTTCTTGCTAAATTTCAAAGGGTGATGTCCGATGGATGTTATGGTTGTCCTGGGTATAATCGTTTTACTCTTCTTTTTGACTCTGGGCTTAATATTCATCTGCCAAAGGCTAATGAAGTAATAAAATGAACATCTTTTATGTTGTCGCAGGTGTTATCGCTCTTTTTCTATTGATATATCTTTTCCTCGCGCTTTTAAAACCGGAGTGGTTTAAATGACAATCATTGGTTGGCTTCAGATTGGTTTCTACCTGCTTATTCTTCTTTTACTGGTCAAGCCGTTGGGCTCATTTATGGCTCGTATCTACCAAGGAGAGCACACATTTCTGACACCCATAGTTGGACCTGTTGAACGCTTTATCTATCGTATTACGGGAATACGCACTGATGAAGAGATGGGTTGGAAGACTTATGCCGTTACCATGTTGCTTTTCAATATTTCGGGCTTGATTCTTGTCTATTTGTTACTACGGCTTCAATCCGGTCTTCCCTTTAATCCTAATGACTTAGTGGCGGTTCGTCCTGATTTAGCATTTAACACGGCTGTAAGTTTTGCAACCAATACCAATTGGCAAAGCTATAGCGGCGAAAATACTATGAGTTACTTTACTCAGATGTTAGCTCTGACTGTACAGAATTTCCTTTCGGCAGCTACTGGTATGGCAATTCTTATTGCTATGACGCGCGGCTTTGTAAGAAACACTGCCAAGACAATAGGTAATTTCTGGGTAGATATGAGCCGAAGTGTCCTCTATATACTGCTACCCTTATCATTGGTTCTTGCTATCGCATTAGTTTCTCAAGGGGTAGTGCAGACGCTTAATAGCTCCCAAACTATGCAATTAGTAGAACCTTTACAGGATGCTAATGGTCAATCAATCAATCAGCAAGTAATAGCCGTTGGCCCCGTAGCTTCTGAGGAGGCAATCAAACAACTCGGAACTAATGGCGGTGGTTTCTTCAACGTCAACTCTGCTCATCCGTTTGAAAATCCTACCCCTCTTTCGAATTTCTTGGAGATGTTAGCCATTCTTCTCATTCCAGCTGCACTTTGCTATACCTTTGGTCGAATGGTTGGTGATACACGCAAGGGTTGGGCGATACTCGCAGCGATGACAATTATTTTTATTTCGATGCTTGCAGTTACAGTATGGGCGGAGCAAAGTGGTACTCCAGCCGTAGCATGGCTTAATGTTGACCAGACAGCGAGCAACATCCAGCCTGGCGGCAACATGGAGGGTAAAGAAATACGTTTTGGAATTACGGGATCTGCATTGTGGGCAACTGCTACCACCGGTGCCTCGAATGGCTCAGTGAATTCCATGCATGATTCATATACCTCGCTTGGAGGGTTGATCCCGATGTGGCTCATGCAACTCGGAGAAGTCGTTTATGGTGGGGTTGGTTCCGGTCTTTATGGCATGTTAGCCTTTGTTATTATCGCCGTTTTTGTTGCCGGACTAATGATAGGACGTACCCCGGAATATCTAGGGAAGAAGATTGAAGTATATGAAATGAAAATGGCTTCCATAATGGTCCTTATTCCCATTTTACTCGTTCTATTCGGTACAGCCATTGCCGTTATGACTACTGTCGGTAAAGAAGGAGTTCTTAACGGAAGTGCCCATGGTTTCAGCGAGATATTATATGCGTTCTCTTCTGCCGGCAATAATAATGGCAGTGCATTCGCCGGTCTAAATGCCAATACGCCTTTTTATAATATTACCTTGGGTATTATCATGCTAATAAGTCGCTACTGGTTAGCGATTCCAGCCTTGGCTATAGCTGGTTCAGTAGTACAGAAAAAGAAAGTACCTGTAACATCCGGCACCTTACCCACTCACTCATTACTGTTTATCTTCTGGTTAATTGCAGTAATTATTATTGTCGGAGCACTTAGCTTCATTCCAGCTTTGTCGCTTGGTCCACTTGTTGAGCAATTATTGGTGAAGTAAAAGCAATGAAAAATACTAATCAAACACAAGAGTCAACCAGAAGTAAAACAACCAAACAGACAGAGCAGGATTACTCTATCAGGTGGGAAATGTATCGTCGTGCTGTGATTGAGGCATTTCTTAAATTGAATCCGCTCTGGATGTTACGCAACCCTGTCATGTTTGTGGTAGAAGCAGGAAGTTTGCTTACTACCGCTTTATGGGTACAAGCGCTTTTCGGACACGGAGAGGCGAAAACCAGCTTTATCGCTGCTATTTCAATATGGCTTTGGCTTACAGTTCTTTTTGCCAACTTCTCTGAGGCTTTAGCAGAAGGTCGGGGTAAAGCCCAAGCGGATGCACTTCGCCGTACCCGCCAAGAAACTCAAGCGAAAAAACTCCGCGAACCGATGTATGGAGCTATACATGATAAAGTGCCCTCCAGCACTCTTAATGAAGGTGAGTATTTTCTAGTTGAAGTTGGTGATATCATTCCTGCCGATGGAGAAGTCATCGAAGGTGTTGCTTCGGTAGATGAAAGTGCGGTCACCGGTGAGAGTGCTCCTGTCATCCGTGAATCGGGAGGAGATCGTAGTGCAGTTACAGGTGGTACCAGGGTATTGTCGGATTGGCTCATAGTACGGGTGACTGCCAGTCCTGGAAAGGGTTTTCTTGATCGGATGATAAGTATGGTAGAAGGTGCAAAACGCCAGAAGACTCCCAATGAAGTTGCTCTTAATATATTGCTGGCAGCATTCACCATTGTCTTTCTCGTGGTGTGTATCACCTTGTTACCGTTTTCATTGTACAGCGTTCAGGCAAATGGGCAAGGGACACCTGTAACCATTACCGTGCTGGTTGCTCTGCTCGTCTGTCTTATCCCAACCACTATAGGAGGCTTATTACCTGCTATTGGTATTGC
>JAQTVP010000191.1 GCA_028707015.1 Dehalococcoidales bacterium
GGCCTTGTTCATTACCAGCCTGGAACATGGAATAGTGATACAGAACAATTTGATTCCACTGAACTGTCTGTTTGTCGGAATCCAGACAAACTCAGATTATGGTATAAATCAGGGCTTAGGGATGAAAGGAAAACTTACCCAAATCTGCAAATGGAGCCTACTCTAGAAAGAGCAGTAGCATTTTACGCTTTAACTCTTCTAGATAGACCAATTTGTGGATGCAATAATCTTGAAAAGGTGGTAGGAAAATGGACAGAAGAATTGAATCTGAATTCACCCGAAACAACATATCAGATAAACGACAGATGGTTAGACAACCCACTGGGCGTAACGAGGGCGGCGGTGTTCGCCTGGCAGACAATAAACAGTCCCGGGCGCTTGATAGGGCACTCGGTACGGTATTAATCCCCTGGACTGATGAAACAGAGCGTAAGTGGATGATGCGCGTACCTCAAGGTGAAACAGATGCATCGATAGGAATCGTAGCCGGACCTCCGGACACTTCAAGTTTGGGCTTGCCGGAAGTTTTGGATATCGCTTTGCATAATGAGCTTTTCAATCGGGGTCTTCTAACCTGGCAGGACGTAAAGAAAAGGCCTCAAGAGATTCAGGCTGCTTTGCAATCGGTTTTGAAGATAGACTCCGGTAAAATCATGATGCTCTATCGGGAGATATAGAATGGCGAATGAATTCAGACATAAAGACGTAGGAACAGATTTAAGCAAAGCTGAATGGGAAGGTGTTGATAGCCATGAGGCCGATAGCCAATCTTCCGGTGACGGATTATATTTTGATGGGTCTAATTGGGTGCGGAGCGCGGATTTATTTAAAATTCCTACGGCTGAAGCACTCACTATTTCAGGTGGGACTGTCACACCAACGCTTCCGACAGGATTATATGCTAATCTCTCTATATCCTGTGAGATAGGAGTTGCAGACGATTTAGACCAGTTTACAATCGATGCATCCTGGATTGGCAAGAGAATCATAGCCCGTATTGCAATAGGCGGTGGCTCCGTGACTTACAAACATAGTGCTAGCATTATCACCAAAACTGATTTTACTGAGGACTCGGTTTATGACACAGTTGAGTACGAATGTATAGCCGAAAATATAGTCATCCAAATATCGAGGTCTGACAATGCTTAGTTGCTTGTGGTTAAAATATGGCCGAAAATACTGGAGCAGGTTAGTAAATCTATTTTATTCTGCTAATCAACCATTACCGTCAATAATTACGCTCACAGGTGTGCAGACGTGCCTCGGTCATATAAAATACAAATCAGACTCATTTATGGATTGGATTCAGAGTCCGGAGCTTACATGGTATAGAAGATCGGGTGACTGTGAAGATTATGCGGTTTTGGCAATCGCACTATTGAAGCAAATCGGAATCGAGGGGCAATTACTCTCAGTTATTTGCGAAGATAAGCAGTTATCTCATGCGGTCTGCATCTTTCTTCAAGATGGGGAATACTCTTATTTTAGTAATTCCAGATTAGTCACTACTGATAAAACTCAGGTTGAGGAGATCGTGGCAAGGATCGGCGGTAATCAGGTAATCTGCTGGTCGCTCGAAGATATAGCGGGGAATATCTTAGTAATAAAAAGGTTGAGGTCTTAAAATGAAATTTAAAAGTAAATTATTAATATCACTGATGGCGGTTATATCTATTATCGCTCTTGTAATTCCTGGATGTGATATAGGCACGGGTGCTGCTGGTGATAACGTATATCAAGGTAGTAATTGGACTGATGGTTATGTCCCGATTATCGATGCTGATGGCAATCTATCAGGGGATGCAGACCTTACTTTTAGTGGCAGTACGCTTACGGCCACTGACCTTGACGCACCCACTGGCCGTACAGCTACTTATGTTATAGCTTCTCCTGATTCAATTCAAAAAGATCAGGCCGATGTGGTTTTATCTGGAACTGATGACCAAATAATACTTAATCAGTATCTACTACTAGTATCTGCTGTAAAGGGAACATTAAAAACTTTTGGAACAATAAATGCAACTGGAAGTATATTAATTCCCTCAAATGTATTTTGGGATGCCAGGGATACAAAAGTTATTTCCTCAACTGATAAAGCAATTACTAATAGTGATATCTCAGGCGGAAATTCTAATATAGTAATTGATGGATTAGAATTGGATGGAAATTCTCAATTATATGGTATTCTCTTTTACAAATGTGCTGACTCGGTTGTAAAGAATTGTTCTGTTTACAGCTTAAGCAGTTTAGGTATCCGTTTTTGGGATTGTACTGATAGTGATATTGAAAATAATCTAGTTTTTGATATTAATGGAACTGGAATAGGAATTTCTTCACTACTGTATTCAGCGGGAGCAACTAATACAAGTTTAAGAAATAATGTGACTAAAAACACTGTAAGAGAGTGCGATGAGGAGTGCATTGAGGTCGAATTTGGTGCCTATGATACTACTGTAGAGGGCAATCGTTGTATAAATGAAACTGCTCCAGGAGATTGTATTAATATTGATGACTGGACGGTCGAGTCCAAAGTTCTCAATAATACATGTAAAAACGCGGTTGCGAACGGCATTGATATAAACAGGACAAGAAATAGTGTTTGTACTGGAAATTCCTGTGAGATGTCAACAACTACTTATTCTGCAAGTGGAATAAAGGTTGCCTACAGCAGTGGGGTACATATAAGTGACAACAAAATTATCTGGTATAGTTCTAGAGTTAATACTCGTGGAATTTATATTTTAGATTCTTTTGCTGTTACTGCAAGTTTTAATATTCTGAATGGATGGTACAATAGGCTTGGAGAAGGAATCTCCATAAAAACTGATATGCTTGGAGATTACCCTTCTCCTTGTAGTGTTATCGGAAATACTGTAACTGGTTTCTCGTATGGTATAAACTTTGACGTTGCAGCTTCTACATATTCGAGAGGATATATTTGTTCAAATAACAACTGTTATTACCAAAATTGGTCTGGGATAGAAGTAGGGCTGTGTCAGGAAAGTTTGTTCAGCGAGAATATGATAATAGGATATTTACAATATGGAATTGATATATACAGGTCAAAAAATTGCACCTATTCTGAAAATACTTGTAGTGCGGATATAAGAGCATTATCTTATTCTTTGTTGACATCAAATGCCTCTTCTGGGGCAATGTCAATCAGAGTTGCAGATAGGGGACTTTTCCAATCAGGACAATTTGTTTTCTTGTCCGA
>JAQTVP010000192.1 GCA_028707015.1 Dehalococcoidales bacterium
AAAGAAGATCCCAGAGCAGCACAGTCTTTGGCGAGAGAGCTATTCAAAGATTTTTCGCCAATAAGCAATGTTTCAGAGCTTATTCCTTTTATTGTCAGGCCAAAAGTAGAAATGGTAATGAACAAAAAGGCTTATACGGGGAAGCCGATCATTCCCGAAACGCTGGCCATGCTTAAACCGGAAGAGCAGTATTTTGAATCAACCCCAGAAATACTCAAGTCAATCGGGAATGCAGTTGGGGCAAGTCCTTTAAAGATGGAGCATTACATAAAGAGTTATTTTGGCGGTGCAGGGATAGGAGCTGTCAGGATAGGTGATGAGATACTTCAGGGGCTTGGCTTGGTAGAGTCAAAGCCGGATGATCTGTTTACCACATTAAGCCGTATGCCGTTTACAAAAGCATTTGTGACAGAGACACCTATTGGTCCGTACAGTAGTTATGTATCTGACTTTTATTCCAAGCTTGATGAGATGGAGAAGCTTAACCGGTCTTTTAATAATCATGTCATTAAAGAGGATTTTGAAAGACTTGAAAAACTTATGGCCGAACCAGAAAATGAGGATTTATTCTCTTTTTATGAAGGCAATAAGACTGCCATTAATACATTTCGGACAACGATGTCGGGTATCAGAAACACGAAGATCGCTAATTTAAAGAATGACATGATGACCAATGTTGAGGCAAGGAAAGAGAATGACCGACTTGATATGGTTATTCACGAAACAGCAATAAGGTTCCGTGATTCATGGGAGGAGTTTAAGAATGGAGGCGATGGGTATTTCGATTTCAGCAAAGAGATGGATGATGTGATAAAGAATCTAAAGGTAGATAAGGCCGAAGTAAACGAATCTTTGAAACAGCAAAAACTTCTTTACAATCCTTATTGGTTAATGCTCCGGGAGAAAGATGAGAAGGTCTGGGGATTGCTGAAAGAGTTTGGAGGCTTTAAGGAAATAAAGCAGACACGCACCATATCAAGAGGTCCGGAGAAAATTGAACTATCTTTGCAGCAGGCAAGGATATTCAATGAAAAGCTTACGGAGGAATATGGCAGGGCAGTCAAGTCATTGGTTGGGACTGATCCGCGGAGTTATAAGAGCAAGAGCGAGAACATGCAGCCAGGGACGGATAAGACACAGCTTGAGCACCTATATGGAGTAGCATGGGATCAGGCAATGGACAGAGTAGTTGGAACCTTTAAAATAGAGTAATCATGAAGAAAGCAGAAACAATCATTGTTATCGTGGCATTGATCGCATTATTGGCAGGTGCGTTCTGGGGAGGGTATAAATACTATCCGAGGAAGAACCCATGTCCGGAAGTTGTTGTGGACACCTTTTATATTAAGGATACCACAACCCATTCAATCCCGGATAAGCCGCCAGAGTATATTGTTAAGTGGAAGGACAGGATAGTCAGGGACAAAGCATGGATCGATTCAATCGTTGCGGCAAACCAAGTGGACACTTTTAATATAATAGCAGACTTTTACGATCTGTTTATATATGAGAGAGCATGGGGCGATAGCCTTATTACAGTAAGCCTTATTGATACCATAAGCCAGAATATGCCAATAGGGAATATTTTTGAGTATAAGATTCTCAGACCACAGCAGGTAATTGAGCAAAAAACCTATTTTAACACTAATTACGCCCGTTATGTCTATCTTGGTGTGGATATACCAGCCACAGTCAATTCGTTTAACCCAGAGCTTCTGTATGCGTTCAGGAGAGGATACGTAGGGGCGGGTTATCAGTCAAGCCAAAAAACTATATCTTTAAAAGTAGGAGTAAAGTTGTTTCAGATGCGTTGAGTTGTTTTTTTCATTCTTCAGGGTTGGAGGGGACTTGTAATGGATCCCCTCTTTTTGTTGAAAAATAATTATGTTAAAATATTTGTTAATTAAATAATTTAATATAATTTTGTGGTAATTATAAAATCAATTGTTTTATGGAATTAATAGAAGTGGCAAAGTCTGTCGATGTCAGGCTTGTTAAGACTGATCCTGATGTCATAAAGAAAATAGCAGAAAAGACCGGGATTGATATTTTGAAGATCAAGCAGATGATGAGGTATAACATTTTTACCATAAATCAGTTTGCGGATCTTTCTCAGCTTTCCCTTTCAACCGTGAATTATAAGACGAGGCCGGCATTGGTAAAAGGTATTCTGACTTTCGAGTTAGATACCGTATATCCGTTTCAGGATTCAGAGAATGGTGGCCCAAAGTTTATTTTACGGAACGAGAAAGCAGAAAGACTACTTATTGGATGAGCGAATTTAGCGATTTAGGAATAAGGGTACAGGAAGGACGTACCCGCTTTTATACTGTTTGCCCGAATTGTGATGCGACAAGAAAACATAAGGGGAAGCAGTCGTTGACGGTGAATAATGAGCCGGGGAACAGGTGGTTTAAATGCCATAACTGTGGGTTTAGTGGCAATTTGGATATTCTGGACAAGTACAAAAATGTTGTTGAGAATAGCAAGATGCCAAAGCAGCTACCAAAAACATACAGCAAAGAGGTGAGAGAGTATTTTGAAAGCAGGGGAATTGATCAGGGCATTGCACTCAGAGAGGGCGTGTTTGAATATACTCTTGGGGGCAAGCCGATTATTGGATTCCCTTTTTATATGAACAAAACACTCGTGAATGTAAAATATTTGAATGTACGATATGAGGAAGCTGGCGGTCCTAAGTGGTGGCAGATGAACAAAGAGTTTGGAACTAAGTCAATATTCCTTGGGATGCAGTCAATAAAGTTTGAGAGGGACGAGGATACGGAAGCCAAGAAATATGTCTTATGCACCGAAGGAGAAATTGACATGCTTACGTGGAAGCAATGTGGCTACAATAATGTAGTATCTGTTCCGCAGGGTGCACCAAGCCCAAAAGCAAAGACCTTTGAGAAAGAATTTGAATATGCGGAAGATCCTTATGTAAAAAGTTTTTTTGACCCTGAGAATGTTGATCAGATAATCTTCTCCACAGACAATGATGAGCCAGGTAAGCTTTTAATGAATTATTTGGCGGTCATTTTTGGTAAAATGCGCTGTAAATACATAAACTATCCTGTTGGTTATAAAGACATCAATGAAGTATATAATGGTAGTGCAAAAAAGAACCTTCCGGCCTTGGGTAAGAAGGGCGTTGACGAGTGTTTTGATAATCTTTCATCATTCCCGGTAAAAGGAGTAATAAGGCCTATTGATATT
>JAQTVP010000027.1 GCA_028707015.1 Dehalococcoidales bacterium
ATTATTTTAATGAGTGGCGTAATTTCCACGAAGGTGATTGGGAATTAGTTGAGATATGTTTTCCTGGATATTCAGTTAAAGAATTATGGGATAATGAAGAACAGCCAATCTTTGCAGCATACTCGCAACATCAAGGCGGACAGAGAATGTCCTGGAGTAATATGCAAGATAATGATTTGATAATGGAAACACACCCCATAGTTTATGTCGCTAAAGGGTCACACGCCAATTATTTTACCCCGGGCAGTTTCTGGGCAGGACTTGATTTTGATGATACCGGATTATCCTCATGGCAGATTGTTTCTCCTGAACAAATTAATTTACAAATACTACCTGAAATTGAAAATGAGAAAGAGGAATTTGACTGGTTAATATTTAAAGGTTATTGGGGAGAATATCGCGGTTTTCCTATTTCTATACTAGGGCTAACATTCTGGCAGCATGGCCCTTTCGGTCCCCCGTGGACTATAGGCGAACAACAAAGTTATAGATGGGGAAATCCATTTGAATGGGCAAACGGATTACCGGAATATCCGCAGCCATTTTGGACAGATTTTCTTAGTATATTAGGGGATTGGGTAAAATTAGCTGTATTTAGTTTATTCTGCCCAGCTGATGTTCATATCTATGATTCGCAAGGCAGACACGTGGGTTTTGATAATACAGGTCAATTTGAAAAGCAGATACCAGGAGTTATTTATATTGCTCCGGAAGGAACAGATTACAAAACTATCCTTATTCCTGATGCGGATCTTTCGAATGAATATACAATAGTTATCAATGGAAATGGTTCTGGAGTTATGGATATAAAGGTACAAGTACCAGATGCTGAGAGTAAAATAAAACACTTTTTAGAATATACTAATGTGCCTGTATCAGCTACAACAACGGCACGCACTACTATTAAACCAATAATATCAGCATTAATGCAATTACCAGTTTCTGGAGACAAACAAGTCAGAACTATACGTGATACAGCAACAATGCTAGAGATAGATAGTGATGGGGATGGCATTTTTGAACTGGAAATTACACCAGGTATTTTCCAACAATGACAAAGGTCTGCTACTATTAATCTAAATTAATAAGATGCTTCACATATTACAATATTATTACATGCAATTATTAATGATTGGTGATCTACTTAGATGAAATTAGTAAGAATTGTATTAAAGACTACTCTATGCTTGTTTTTACTATTCGGTATCATTACAAATCAAGCCTGTTCATCTAAACCTGTAAATGCTGATGAAATTACTGATAATTTATTTCATGCATTGATTGAGGGTGATTATTTAGAATACATATTATCCTTACCCAAAGATTGCAGATGCAGTATTAAAAATGAAAATGATTTTAATGCGGAATTAGCTAATATTAATGAACAGTTTGGTGAATATGAGGCAAACTCACTAAAATACTGGAAAACTGAAGTAGAGTTTGATAGTATTGCTGTTTTTTACAAAGCAAAATTTAGTAAACAACCCCAAGTAATAGTTAAAACATTTTTTGAAAATACCGATGGCAATATTAAATTTATCAGATTATGGATAGAACCCTAATTATTTAACTTTCTGAAATATTAAATATTCAGGTACTGAATTGAAGCTAAAATAATTTAATAATAAAACTGAAAGTGGGCTCGGCAGGGTTCGAACCTGCGACCAGACGGTTATGAGCCGCCCGCTCTGCCACTGAGCTACGAGCCCTTAGTATACATAACATGGATAAAATTTAGTTTTTACTTCAGTATAAGAGCAATTAAAAATAGTTATGTAAACTTATCTCCTACTATTTTTATAGTCATATACTCTTGAATTACTAATCACGAAAACTTAATATAGTCGTCTTATATCTACTAGTTAATCCAGCTTTCTTGAATAGATTATATTGCTTAAGAAGTTAAGAGTCAAGACGAGAGCATATTATTGGATAGTTTATGATAAAGTGTTTTGACAGATAAAGCTTAACAAACTAGAATATTAGCTACTTAGTTATACTATTAAATATATACATTATGAATAGTTTTAAATGAAGTAGGAATATAATGATAGTAGAAAAAGATAACAATATTCTAATCAAAAGACTTGAATTAGGCCAATATGGTACCAATGCCTACATTGTGGTATGTAAAAAAACAAACGACAGCTTGATTATAGATGCACCTGCAAATGCAAATGTACTCATAGATAATTTAAAGGGTACTAATCCTAAATATATTTTACTCACTCATAATCATATGGACCATACAGGTGCACTATCAGAACTACGATCAAAACTTCAGATTCCTCTAGCCACCCATACCTTAGACACAGATAATTTAGCACCAAAACCAGAGCTATTACTTAGTAATGGAGATGACCTTTCATGTGGAAATCTTAATTTTAAGATACTTCATACTCCAGGCCATACATTAGGTAGCTTATGTTTCTGCATTAGTAACTATTTGATATCAGGTGATACTGTATTTCCTGGAGGACCAGGTAAAACAAAATCCCCGGATGCCTTTAGGCAGATAATAAAATCTATAACCGAAAAGATTTTTACTTTTTCAGATTCAACAATCATCTATCCTGGACATGGGCAATCAACAACGGTAAAAAAGGCAAAAGAAGAGTACAATGTATTTTCAACCCGTTCTCATGATGCTAATCTTCATGGAGACATTCTCTGGCTTACTTCTTAGTTTCAGACGTTAATTACCGCAAAATTTCGATACGATAAAAAGCCTCAGCTAGTTCATAGTCTTCATCTTTAGCAAATATCTTGTACCGCTCCCAAAGACGTTCTCTAAACCCCGATGAGGGGTCACTACTTATCTGGCTCTTATGAGCCAGTAGCGCAGCAATTTTAATATCAAAGGTATCGGTTATATTACAGTAATAATTGGGTTCCTCTGACCCCCAAAGCAACACCTCTTTTACTTTATGAGGATAAATACCTTTTTCGTATAAATCAGGATAAGAAAGATAATCACGCGCATAAGGGAAAATTGCATCTAAGACTACGCGGCCGGTAATCCGATGATCCCGGTGCCAAAGATAACGGCGGTAAGGGTCAGCACTAACTACTGTATCCGGTTTATACATTCTTATTAAACGTACAAGCTCTTTTCTGAACTCCGGGGTATCCTCCAGTGATTGATCTGGATAACGCAGAAAAATAACTTCTCTTACTCCTAAAAGTTTAGCCGCTGCTAATTGTTCTTGTTCTCTAATTTTTACCAGTACATCTGGTTTCATATTAATATCGCTCGTACCCTTATCTCCATTGGTACATATTACATAAATAACATCTTTTCCTTCACGCACCCACTGAACTACAGTCCCAGCGACACCAAATTCAGCATCATCCGGGTGCGGTGCAATCACCATAACCTGAGCTTGTTTAGTCACTATTAATAAGCCTCCTAAATTCAACTGCTTTATAGATTGTATAATATTCTTTAGATTGATACAATTAATGAGTGAAGGTATTGGTGGGCAATGAATAATTTCCTCTATAAAATAAGGAATTATCAACCCGCAGATTTTAATAAATTTATCCTGTTGCAAATTGAAGCTGAAAAACTGGAGCCCACTGGGCGTTGTCTCTCATTACAAGCCATTAGTGAACAATTAAACAGACCAAATCACTGCCCTATAATGGACCTATTTGTTGCGGAAGCCAATAATAAAATTATTGGCTATTTAGATATAACCCATGAAATAATAATTGGACGGGTTATATTTGACTGTTGGGTACACCCTGCATATCGTAACAGAGGGATAGCCACAAGGCTTTTTAAATGTGCTTTTAATCGTGCTAAAAACTTACAAAGCAAAGTAGCTCACGTATTTACAACTGAAGATAATGATATTAATAAGAGAATGTTATGCAAAATGGATTATGAACCTATCCGGCATTTTCTTACGCTCAGAGTGCGAATCAGTGATATTAATTTTAGCGAAATAGCCCAGGTTAATATTGAATGCCATCATTTACAACGTGGGGAAGAGGAAAAGCTAACACAAATACAAAACCTTACTTTTGCTGAGCATTGGGGATATAACCCTAATACTGTAGAGGATATTAATTATCAAATCTACTCAAGCACTAATTCTCCAGATAATATAATGGTGATCCGTGGAAATGATAAGTTTATCGGTTATTGCTGGACAAAGATAGCATGTGAAGGCAGCACTTTTAGTAAGATAAAGGGGCTAATCTTTATGCTTGGGGTAAACCCGAACTATAGAGAGAGAGGTATAGGTAAAAGAATCTTATTACTAGCATTAGCTCACTTGAAAAGTAAGAATCTACATTTCGCGGAATTGACAATGGATAGTGAGAATAAAAAAGCTGGTATCCTTTACCACAATGTTGGGTTTAAGGTTTGTGCCAGAAACCTATGGTATGAAAGAATAATAAATCAGGACACAGAGGCAAAATAATCGGATAGTACTATCTGGAATTCTCCAGTAATTTTCTGAGCAATATTCGGCCAGTCATATTCACTTACTGAATCACGAATTTCACGAATAATCTCTGGAGAGTCACTTGAGTTTGATAACAGTTCGACTATTTTATCTGCTATAGAATAGGGGTTATTATCTGTTAGCACATACCCTGTTTTCCCATGGTGAATAATACTTTTCATGTTACCCACATTAGTTGCTATTATTGGTGTACCGCAAGCTAAGGATTCCAAGGCGACCAGTCCAAAGCTTTCATAATAAGAAGGAATTACACAAACATCAGCGGCACTATAATAATAAGGTAATTCCTTTTGTTTTAATACACCGAGAAAGTTAACTGAGTTTTCAACATGGAGCTCACGGCATAATTTCTGTAATTTTTTCACCTCAGGCTGACTTTTTTCATCATCGCCAATTATTACTAATTTTAGCCCTTGAATATTTTGCAGATAAGAGATGGACCGTATTAAGCGATCTATACCTTTTAATGGTTCTATTCTTCCTACATATAAGATAATACTGTCATCATTAAAGCCAAGTGTCTGCTTTACCATCTGCTTATCCACAGGATGAAAAAGCTCTAAATTAACACCACATGGGATTACGGTAATTTTATCTGATGAAGCAGCATAATGTGAAATAATATTTCTTTTTTCTATCCCTGTCGGAGCGACAATATGCTGACAGTTTTGAGATAGATTTCTTTCCATTTTAATACGAATTTCAGGTTCGCGTTCACCAACATCAATGGTATTTTTGACCGCACCCAAGGTATGAAACATAGTGATATGAGGGACATCCCACTGCTTTTGCAAATGTTCGCCTACTATTCCTGAAAGCCAGTAATGGCTGAATATTAAATCGTATGTCAGATTATTGCGTTTTTTAAAATTCTCCAAATTTCGGGTAAAATCAGGGAGATAGGAATAAATAGTTAATTTATTTATCTCTTCGTTTTCCCCCGCCTTTAAGTGAATAAGTCTTGCATTATGACCAAGTTCATAAATTTGATGATCTTTAGGGTCATGGGCACGAGTATAAACATCTACCTTATGGCCTAATTTACCTAATTCGCGTGCCAGTTCCCGAATATATACACTCATACCCCCGGTATCTTTTGTTCCTAGATTTCCTACCGGACAACTATGTGTACTGAGCATAGCTATTTTTAATGGAGTAGCTTGCATAAGAAATATTCCTCTATAGTATTGGCTTTATTTAATTTCAATTTGGCAATTAGATAGATTAATTTCCTTTCCACCTAAACGATATTTATATATCTCATCTCCTTTAAGAAAGTCAAAAATCTTCTTATTCTTCTGAATATTATCTTTAATACAGAGGACCTTGCAAAGTAAGCCAACACTCAAAGAATTATATTTAAGTTCATATCCGCTGTTATAAAGATATATACAATCATTATAATCAAAATATATAACCATAGCTAACGGTTGGGTATCTATTTCCAGTACGCCAAATCTTAACAATCCAATATCGGCCATAGTATCTACCAAAGACCTAAAGAATGACTCTCTTTGGCTAGTTAGGAATTCTGCTTTATCTTGTCTACTTTCAGTAAACATCTGTAAAAATATTTCCATTGTTTTATTAGCGGTTATTTTATCCTGTATAGTATGGTACTCTACTTTACCGGCTTCAAAGAGTCTTCTTAGTTTACGCTTTACCTCATGTCGCTGTTTTTTTGGCAATGCCATCAAGTAATCTTCCCAAGAAGGGGCTAAATCCATCAAAACAGAAACATCTTCCTTATGACAGCTAACCTTATATCCGCGTATGTGGGCTATATTCACCAGATAAGTGAGTACTGTAGAATCGGGTCGCAAAGATTTCAAATCAAGTTTAGTAATCCCCTTCTCTTTTAAATCATCAAGCAGCACGTTAAATATATTTTCTTCCATCCCGGGGACAACAACAAAGTCAAGATAATCACAAACATCGGTACTACCGATAAATGATGCCACATCATTGTTTACTTGAAGTGGTGCAATGCCAATGATTTTCTCATCTTTTCTAATAACGTTTAAAGAAGGTTCAATCTCGGTGCTTAATTCCTGCCACCAAACCTCTAACCACGCAGGTAGAATAAAAGGAACACTCCACTTTAAATTATTATCGGGGTTATTCCTGTATGAGGTTATGTTACTGAAGTTTTCTTGAGTGATTGTATAGCTCATATATAATAAACAAGTCTAACATTTTCTTACACATCAATCAACTCATATGATATGCATATGAGTTGATTGATGATTTTATTATCCTTTTTGCATTGGCTAATATTTTAAGCTACAATTTACAACAGACACGCATTGTAGTTTTTAAGTTATTTTCCCAGATAATGTTCCTTTTCTTAAGCTGACATGTATTATGTAAATTGTATGAAAGTAAAATATATTAAGGAGTGATGCTAGTGCCAACAAATGTTGAAATGGAAAAAATTGTCTCGCTCTGCCGGAGACGTGGATTCGTGTTCCCCAGTAGCGAAATATATGGTGGTTTATCGAGCTGCTGGGATTATGGTCCCCTAGGAGTTGAGCTAAAGAGGAATGTAAAAGAAGCATGGTGGAAAGCAATGGTTCAGAACCGTGATGATATGGTAGGTTTGGATACCAGCATTTTAATGCATCCTCAAGTTTGGGCCGCCAGCGGACACTTGGATGGTTTTTCTGATCCTCTGGTAGAATGCAAAAGTTGTCATTTAAGATGGCGCAGTGATGATTTAGAAAGTGACAAATGCCCATCCTGTGGTGGCGAGTTAACCGAGTCCCGTCAATTTAACTTAATGTTTAAAACATTTATGGGCTCCACTGAAGAAGAAGCCAACGAAGTGTATCTACGCCCAGAAACTGCTCAGGGAATGTTTGTTAATTTTCAAAATGTGCTACAAACTACCAGAAAAAAATTGCCCTTTGGCATTGCACAGATCGGCAAATCATTTCGCAACGAAATTACCACCGGCAACTTCATCTTCCGAAGCCGAGAGTTTGAGCAGATGGAAGTGGAATATTTTGTAAAACCCGGAACTGATGAAAACTGGTTTAATTACTGGCTCGAAGAACGCTATAATTGGTATCTAAATCTAGGTATTAAAAAGGATAGTATCAGACTTCGCAAACATGCAGAGAAAGAATTAGCTCATTATGCCAAGGCATGTAGTGATATTGATTACCTGTTTCCAATGGGCTGGGCTGAATTAGAAGGTGTTGCTAATCGCGGTGATTTCGACCTTGTTCAACATGCAAAGCATAGCGGTAAAACCTTAAATTATCTTAACAAAGAAACAAAAGAACATATCGTTCCTAATATTATTGAACCATCAGCAGGAGTTGACCGTTCGGTTCTAGCATTCCTCTGTAATGCTTATGATGAAGAACCTGACAAAGGAGACACAAGGGTTTTACTTCATCTCCATCCAAGTATTGCTCCTTATAAAATAGCTATATTACCTTTAAGTAAAAAGGAGAATTTAGCGACTTTTGCCAAAGATATTTATACTAATTTAAGAAAACACTGGATGGTAAATTATGATGATACCCAAAGTATCGGCCGCCGCTACCGACGCCAAGATGAAACAGGCACTCCCTTATGCGTCACCGTTGATTTCCAGTCACTAGAAGATAACAAAGCTACTATTAGAGACCGTGATACTATGCGACAGATACGAATTCCTATTGATGAACTCAAAACAACATTACAAACTAAATTAGAGGGAGAAGATCTTTTTGTTCTTCCTCCCGGTGGACAGATATGGAAAGAAGGATAAATATAAAATATTTTCCTGCTTTATATAAAAAGCGTCAGAAAGATAATAGATGAAAATTATTCACTTTGCAGATCTGCACTTGGGCGTTGAAAGCTACGGTCATATTGACCCGACCACCGGTTTATCCTCACGTTTACTTGATTTTCTATCTGCACTTGACCAGATGGTAGACTATGCGATACAGAATAAGGTTGACCTTGTCCTCTTCTGCGGTGATGCTTATAAAACTCGTGAACCAAGCCAAACTCAACAACGTGAATTTGCTAAACGTATAAACAAACTATCAGTAAATGGCATACCCATTTTTCTCCTTATTGGCAACCATGATCTGCCCAATGCTATTGGTCGTGCTACCAGTACTGAAATATTTGATACTCTGGCAATTAATAATGTTTACGTGTCAAATCGCCCCGAAATTTACTGTATCCCAACTAACAACGGTATTATTCAGATAGTATCTCTTCCATGGATAAGGCGCAGTGCATTATTAAGTAAGGAAGACACTAAAAATCTGGACTTTAACCAGATTAATCAAAAATTACAGCAAATATTAACCAATATTATCGCTGCTAACAGTTCTAAACTTGACCCAGGCTTACCATCAATACTAGCTGCCCATGTTTGGGTTACCGGAGCAAAAATAGGATCTGAGAGGATAATGACCATAGGACAAGAGCATGCGTTATTGTTAAGCAATATTGCTAATCCGGCATTCGATTATATTGCTTTGGGGCATATCCACAAACAACAGATTTTAGCTAATAATCCACTGGTCGTGTATTCTGGCAGTCTGGAGCGTTTGGATTTTAGTGAAGAAAAAGATGATAAAGGTTTTTACGTAATAGATATCACGCAAGATAAGGGGAAAAATGAAAAGCAAGTTTCTTATGACTTTTACCGGATAGCCGCTCGCCAATTTTTAACTATTACTGTTGATATCTTAGCAGATGATATAGACCCTACTTATACTGTACTACAAACTATCGCTGAACAGAAAGACAATATTAAGGATGCCATAGTCCGTATAGCAATTAACCTACCGGCAATAATTGAGAACAAACTAAGAGATAACGACATTCGTGCTATGTTGAAAGAAGCTTATTATTTTACTATTACTAAAGATATTAAACGGGAAACCCGTCTCAGGCTAGGAAAACTGGCTGCTGAAGAAATATACCCACTAGATGCTTTAAAAGTCTATCTTGAATCAAAAAATGTTACCCCCACACGTACAGCACTACTGCTTGAATATGGTGAGAAACTGATACAAGAACAGACAACAATCGAAGAATAAATTTTTCTAAAGCTATTACTATTTATTAAAATTTGTTTCGCAAGCTATTTCGGATATTATTTTTTATTAGTAAAATTTCTTTTCTTTAAACAGTACTTTTATTTTTTAAATTCAATATTATTCATTCATCAGTAGAATCAGCATCTGCAAACATTTTATCAGCTTGAAATGAACTCCTGACGTATGGTGATGAGGCCACACCTTTAAAGCCCATCGATTTACCGATATCACCATATTCATCAAATTCTGCAGGAGGAACATATCTCACTACCTCATGGTGATTTGAAGAGGGACGGAGATATTGTCCTATAGTCAAGAAATCACAACCAACATCTCTCAGGTCTTTCATTACCTGAATTACTTCTTCTCGTTCTTCTCCTAATCCAAGCATCAGCCCTGATTTAGTAATAAGACTTCTTTCTATATTTTTTACATTTTTCAGAAGTTGTAATGAGCCCCCGTAGCTTGCCTGTGGCCTTACCTGGGGGTACAAACGAGGTACTGTCTCTATATTATGATTAATAACCTCGGGAGAACTATCTGCAACAATTTTTAATGCCGAAATAGAACCCTCAAAATCAGGAATCAATACTTCTACACTAATTGTAGAGTCATAATTATGTATACCTTTAACAACCTCCGCAAATTGATTAGCTCCACCATCAGAAAGATCATCTCTAGTTACTGATGTAATAACTACATGCCGTAAACCAAGTTTTTTTACAGCCGCGACAATATGTTCGGGTTCATTAGTATCAACAGCTAGTGGTTTACCATGCTGCACGGCACAAAAAGTACAATTACGTTTGCAAATATCTCCTAGAATCATAAAGGTAGCTACTTTTCGTGCAAAACACTCTCCCTGATTTGGACAATGCGCACTTTCGCAGACAGTATGCAGTTTTAACGTATCCATTAATTCTTTCATTTTAGTTATTACTGTCGGGTCGGGGGCACGTCTTTTAAACCAATCCGGTTTAATGGAACTAACCATTCTCATCTCCCGTTTTTAATTTATTATATATAAATTTATTCTTTTGAACAAAGATATGGTAATTTATACCATTTCTTTTACTATTTGGATAACATCCGGTATTTGAGGTACTAACTCGGCTTCTAATTCGCGATTACGGGGAAGACCCAAGTTTTTAGCTGCTAATCTCCTGATCGGAGTTTTTAAATTGGCAACAACATCAGGAGCTACTTCATTAATTTTCATAGCAATTTCAGCCGCAGCTCCTCCTCGTTTCATTGCATCATGGGCGATAAGCAAACGACCAGTCTTTTTTGCCGATTTAACTACTGCTTCTATATCCATAGGAACAATAGTACGAAGATCAACTACTTCTGCATTTATATTATCTTTACTCAATATTTCCGCAGCGTTTAAAGCTTTAGGTATCATTCCTGACCAGGCTACTATAGTTATGTCAGTTCCTTCTCTTTTAATGTCAGCCTGTCCCAAAGGAATTATATAATCTTCAACAGGTACAAATTGCTTCGTCCCAAAATATAAAGGACCGGAAGCTATAAATAATACAGGATCATCATCTCTAATAGCTGCCTTCATTAATCCCTTAGCATCATAGGGAGTTGATGGCATAACTATTTTCAATCCCGGAGTATGCATAAAAAGAGCTTCAGTGCTGGTACAATGGTCAGCTCCAAAGCCTCCACCTACTCCAGCTCTACAGAAAATCACCAAGGGCATAGGACCTTTATAGCTAAATTCCTGTCGCATAGCCCCCATTTTCATAAAGAGTGTATCAAAACAGACGGAAAGAAATCCAGCTGTCGCAATATAAGCTATTGGCCTACTTCCTGCTAAAGCGGCTCCAACAGCCATTTGAGCAATAGCCTGTTCAATTATAGGTGTGTCTATTATTCTATCTCCGCCAAATTCATCAATCATACCTGGCGCGTCACCAAAAGTACCTCGCATGCTGACTAAATCTTGTCCCCATGCAACTACCCTCTCATCTCTCCTCATCTCTTCCATAATTGCGGTTCCAATAGCACTTACATAATTAAGGGTCTGAGCGTACTCTACCATTTATAAATTTCCTCCATTTTCCTGTTTTAGCAAGTCTTATAAATCGCCAATAACAGTCTTCACGTGGTCTTCATAACTTGGCCGTGGTATCGCTAATGCAGCTTCGGCTGCTTCATTAATCTCATTTTTTACTTCTGCTTCTATTCTATTGATATCTGCATCAGTCAACAAACCCATATCCATGAGTTTCTTCTGGTATCGTGGTAGAGGATCTTTTTTCCACCACTCTTCAACTTCACCTTTAGGGCGGTAAATTTGAGGATCCCCCTCAAAATGCCCTCTTAATCTATAGGTTTCCGCTACAATTAAACTAGGGCCGCCACCACTTCTGGCTCTTTTAACATGTTTTTTTACTACTTCATATATAGCTAGTATATCATTTCCATCCACAGATTCCCCAGGCATACCATAACCTTTTGCTCTATCAGATAAATCATCCATCTTATAAGAATTCTGCGAACGGGTACCCATTGCATACTGGTTATTCTCAATCATAAACACTACAGGCAGGTTTAAGGCAACAGCTGCAACGATAGCTTCGTGGACAGAGCCTCTATTAGAAAAGCCATCTCCATTAACGTAAACAGTTATCTGGTCTGTTTTTCTCATCTTGGCTGATAAAGCAGCACCAACATAAAAACCAGCATCTTCTCCTCCCGAACCACTAAAACCAAGAATACCGTATTCAGGATTCAGGTAAAAGGAATTACCGCCATCTTTAATAATGTCTCTTACTATCTCGCTGGCAATAATATCTTTTATGGATAAACCTTTAGCAAATAGGCAAAAACGCATTCTAAAGCAAGGTTTAAAATAGTCATCTTTTTTTAAATTAGCGCAAATAGCAATGGATACTGCTTCCTGACCAATCCCTCTATGTAACCAAGGCATACCGCTTCCACCCGCACTATATATTTCGTAATGCTTTTCATCTATTCGTCTGGCGGTAAGCAGATTTCGATACAGCATCAATAATGTTTCTTTTGGAATATCCATATTCATTCTCTGTTCCTCCTTAATAGATAAAACTTTAGATTATACTAATAAATATATAAAAGAATTATTGAAATTTCTTAATTCCCTCTCAACTATAAGATTAAATAGGAATATTTATATCGAAACTATCCAATAACGTCTTTAAATTATTTAGGTATAAGTAGTTATGCTGATTTACTTGAAGTTGATATATTTAAGCACTCTTCAAAAGTGTTTAGCTTGCCGTTAGATGTTAAAGTAAAATCAAATACCTGTGAAAAATACTTTAGCAATATATTCTGTATGTCTTTTATTTCTATTTCGTATCCCAATATTTTAGAGACAGAAGTGATGGATATATCATTAATACCACAGGGAATAATATACGAAAAATATTTAAGGTTATTATTTACATTTAAAGCGAAACCATGCGTTGT
>JAQTVP010000193.1 GCA_028707015.1 Dehalococcoidales bacterium
ATCATGGAAAATATTGTTAAATGAATATAAAGAAGGTAATATCTCTGTTGGCTGTTTCAGTGCCAGGGTTTTTGCCATGATTAAGGCCGATAAGCAAACTCTGCTAAAATTTGTAAAAAATAAGGTTAAAATACGTGCCGGATTTCAGCAATTAATAAACTATTGCCATAAAAAGAACTTCAAGTTTGTCATTGTAAGTAATGGGTTAGATTTATATATAGAAGCGATTTTGGCACATTTAGGTATAAATGATATTGACATAATGGCGGCAAAAACCCGGTTTACTGACCAAGGTATTGATGCCAGATATATTGGGCCAGATGGTAAGCAGATGGATGATGGCTTTAAAGAAGCATACAGCCGGTTATTTTTGAAGAAGGGTTATCGCTTAATATATGTTGGGGATGGTCACTCTGATATTTCTGCGGCACAGTTAGCCCATCATGTTTTTGCTAGTGAGGAACTTCTTGACTACTGCAAGAAAGCGCAACTTAGTTATACCCCCTTTAAAACTCTAAACGACGTAACTAGGGGTCTGGAGCGTTTTTCGTAGTTTTATAATTTCTCTCGCCAAATATTTTGCTGCCTATTCTTATTATATTGGCGCCTTCGTCTATAGCAACTTTATAAGAATTTGTCATACCCATAGAGAGATACTTCATCTTTACATTAGGTAAATCTAATATTTTTATTCTCTCAAACACTTTCTTTGTTTCTGTAAAGTAAGGTCTTGATTCTTCCGGATTCCCTATACTTGGCCCCATGGTCATAAGTCCCATTATTCTAATATTATTCAGCTTTGAAATTTCTATTATTAAGTTTTCAGCTTTTTGGGGGAATATACCGGTTTTTTGTTCTTCTTTACCACTGTTTATCTCAATTAGAACTTTCATAACTTTACTAATTTGTGCACATCTTTTATCAATTTCTTCAGCCAGCTCGATAGAATCAACGGTTTCAATCATATCGAATAATTTAACCGCTTTTTTAACCTTATTTTTCTGGAGATGGCCGATAAAATGCCATTCTGCTTTCTTTCCTATTATTTCATAGATTTTCTCAGCTTCCTGGATGTAGTTTTCCCCTAGAATTTTTATGCCGGCTCTGACTGCTTCCATAATTTCTTCCGGGGTTCTATTTTTTATGGCAGCCACCAATTGTACACCGCCGGGTAATTCATTAAATATTTCATTTACATTTTGTATAATCATTATTAACTCTGGATTAAATGACAATATGAAATTATGCTAGTTAGTAGTTTTCTTTTTATCTATGCTATCAATCTTGGTTATTTTAACATTAACTAAGTAATAGTTACTATGTAATAAATAACTATTGAAACCCGAGGATAGCCTCAGTATAATTACATGGATAGGATATAAGTTAATAATGGGGTAATGTCGGAAAAAATGAAGCATTTATCCTTAAGAATTTGGTTGATTGCGGTTACGCTGGTTGCAGTCATTATTGCTGGAACAGGTATCGTGTATGCCCAAAATATAGGGGGTGATACCTATTGGGTTGCTGTAGACCAGAGAGGAAATATGCGCTTGCTTAGTTCAGATGCCAAAGGTAACTATGGTGATGAACTAAAAGAAAATGAATTTCTGATTGAAATGCCATCAACACAAAAACTAGAGCTGTTGCAGGCCAGAATCTTAGAACTAGAAAGCATGGTTGATACGCAGGAGCCTGGTGATACTATTAGCCAATTAACTGATAGAATTATCGGGTTAGAGAATACGGTTGCTGATTACGAGAACAGAATCACAAACCTTGAGACTAATGTGAACGGAACTAATCCCGTTGATCCTGTGGATACAGGGCTTATCCTTTGGTTATCTATGAACGAAGGAGAGGGAACTATTGTTAATGATGCTAGTCTGGCGGATAATAATGGAATTATTAATGAGGCAAGCTGGATAAGTATTGGCGACGGTTTTGGTTTAAGTTTTGATGGAGTTAATAGTTATATTGGTTGTGGAAATGATACGAGTTTGGATATAACTGATTGCTTAACAATAGAGAGCTGGGTAAATGTGGATACTATTAAAACATCCCAGTTCGTTGGTAAGAGGGTGGTAGGTACAACGGCTGGCGGTAATTATACATTTGGTTTAGGTGCTGCCGGAACGAGATTAGTTTTATTAGTTAATAATACAGCATATTATTCTACTAGTATGCATGGATTTATTGAGGGGGAATGGAACTCTGTTGGGGTTACCGTTAATGAGAGTAATAAAGAATTGGTTTTTTATACAAATGGGATAAAACTGGGAGATACAATGACTTTGAATGAAACATTTATCACTGATGAAGGTGATTTGCAGATTGGGAAAGGTGGCTTGGACTATTTTAGCGGTAGTCTAGATGAGATAAAGGTTTATAAAAGGGAATTATCAGCCGAAGAAATTGCAGATAACTTTAATCAGGAGAAAATACTCTTCGGAAAATAAGCGAACATATGCTTTCTATGAGATCTTCAGGGGGGAATATCAATATTCCTGTTCTACCAGCACCTTAGCACTGTAATATATACTATCGTGGTAAATTAGTCTTGAGTATACCCGCTAGGAAGTATATTATATATCGAATGGAAGGTTACACAGTAAAGGAAGCAGCTAGAATATTCGGTTTAGACCCTAGTCATGTCAGGCGGTTAATTCGTGGTAAGAAAATCGATGGCGAAAAGTGGGGTCGTGATTGGGTAGTCCTCAGTTTGAATTACAAGAAAAAGAAGTATGGAGTTGGCCGAAAACCAAAAGGAGATAAAAAATGAAAAGGCGTCTTTATTATCCTTTGACTATTGTTGTGTTAGCTGTATTTTTAGGATTAATTGGTTGGTTCACAGAATCAACAACAATAAGATGGATAGCACCTGCTTTTGGATTTACTCTTATCGCTGTAGGCTTAGGTCTTCATAGTCTTATTATTGCTTTGCATACGGAAAGAAGAATGACTGAAATGGCTGCTACTTTAGCTAGAATAGAGAGCCTTCAGACAGAAATGCGAAAAACACAGGATGAAAAGGCGAGTTCTGGCACACATATAGTCGCATCATTAGAAGCAATGTCTCAATACTATATGGACTATATTGGTAAACAAAAAGATAAAGATAAGAAATGAAACAAAAATTGCAAAGGCAATTAGCTGGGAAACTGTGGGTCTAAGTAAGTTCTCTCTCATAGATTGAGAACGGTAAGCG
>JAQTVP010000194.1 GCA_028707015.1 Dehalococcoidales bacterium
GTACTGCAATAGCAGAGGTTAGACCAGTCATTATGGATAGAGTAACGGTAGGAAAATTTAAGATTATTAAAGAAATGAATATAGTAGATTTACGTAGAAAAATGATTGGTGATCCGTTCAGATATGGTGATGAACTTAATCAAGTTGTGGACTATCTTCGGTTTATACATGTTCTTGGAACTGAGCTTTCGAAAACTATTAGTCCCAGAGAATCTGACATAGAGTATCTTCCGACTCAATATTTGTCCGAATATATTAAAGGCCTCGGTTATGATGGAATTATATATGGTAGCTCCATGGTAAAAAATCAAGACGAATTCAATGCAGTAATCTTTAATGATGATAAGCTAGAGTGTGTCTCGACGAATCTTCATGAGGTATACGAGATATCACATAAGACTCATAAAATAAACCATTAAATATTTCTGGTGAGACTAAGTCTTCAAAGTCTGTAAGTGTTCGTTAAAAGTCTTTGCTTCTGCTTCCTGTAAAGGTAATATAGAGATAGGAAATAGTGTATATATGCGGGAAAACATAAACTCTATCATGCCGTTGATAGGTGAAATATCTGTCAAACACCCGATAGTTGCGCAGAAGTTAGAAAAGGCGGCTTTGCAGTTATCCCATGCACAATCTGTTGAGGAATTGCAACAGATAGGCATCCTACTCAGAGATGCATGGATTGAGTTAGTTCAAAAACTGTTCAAGCCGGAATTTGTTCCAGATGGGGAAGAACTACCTCCTTCTGACAAAGTAAAGACCATGCTTGAATATATAATGGCTCAATGGAAGAATTGTCCAAGAATACTTTTAGGAATTGCAAAATCTCTTCATAGCCTTTCAAACGAAATACAGCACGATTCACAAGTAGATGCTTTTACAGTGACTTGGGGATTAACAATGACAACAAATGCAATAGCACTGATGCTAGACCTCGATCTCCAGCACGAAAAACTTGCAGACAGAAGATATTACAAATGTCCTCAATGCGGAAGTCTTGAACTTACGTGCGTAAAAGATACGGAAGTCGACCCAATTGATGGTCCAATGTATGATTACGAGTCATGGAAATGCTCAAGCTGTGATTGGGAACACTACATTATATCATGAGATATTACGAGCATGTTCTTTAAATATCGCATCGAAATTCTTAGCAGCAGCTTCCTGTAATCCAGGAACTACGTGACTATATTATAAATCTTATAGGATAGTTAGTAGTTGCTGAAGCGCTGGAATCAGTGCTTTCTTCTCAAAGAAAAGTTCGGAATCCTTCCAATATGGGCAGCCAATCAAGAAGCTCCGAACTTCTATTCGAGAAGAAACAACTCGTCCCGGCATTGATGCAACTTCTTTCGTCCAGAGTTAAGTAAATCCCTAGTTCGAATCCCCACAACTGGAGGCGTTTGTCTATCGACCTATCTAACATTACAGATTCTAAAGAACGTGAGGGAAAAAGAGACTAACCATTCGAGGATTGAAGCAGGAAATTGATTTTATTGCCAGTCATATGGGTGAGACTTGGCATGAGATAGCCTTCTTTGATGTACTTCCTATTTGAGCACAAGTGGCTCATTGCTGCTCGTAGGTATTCAGGCGACTGAACCTTTAACTACTGGTCTTGGCGCTGTCAAGTATTCATTTCACCTTGACATCCAAACAATCACGGGCTAATATCTTGTTAACTACAATAATAAAAAATGTCAGGATTTATCGATGGTCAAGAAAATAGATGAAATCGAAATTCAAGCCGTTCATGATCGTGACCTAAAAAACATTCTTGATAGTCTCGGAATTTCCCCTCGAATCGATGATGGTTCATTGTTATGTCGGTCATGCTTACAACCAATTAGTTGGGATAATATCGGAGCAATCTACATATTAGGTGAAGAAGCTATTTTGTGCTGTAATCTTGCTGACTGCCTTGAGTTCATCAAGGGATTGAGGGAAAATGCTTGACCCTAATGCTTGGGTTAATATCCTAAAGATCTACGGCATACCAACCTTTGTTATTATAGTCCTAACAATCATTATCATTCTTGTCGTCCAAGACCCAAATCGTGCTGTACAACTCAAGGCATTTATTATAGAGCCCTTTTTTAAGTTATTTAAAATAGGTTCGAAGCAATATATTGCCGCTCGTGTATCATCCGCCGCTACAGATTTTATCGCACATCAGCTTGGGAAAGAGCTTTCAGCTTTAGCCAACACTAAGGTCAAGGTTAAGTGGGTCAACTCTCCAGAAGATCCAGTGTTAAGGGAAAATGGTACATTAATATTGCATATGCAAGAGACCAATGACCAATCCCGTAATATCCTTGCTGCGACAAAAGCTGCACTACCAACCATTTTATGTCCTACGATACGAACGAACATGCAAAGTTATATCGAGACAGCTATCGATATGGAAGTTCTTTTTAAGCTTGCTGAAAAGCTTGGGAAGCATGCGTTACCTGTTTATCAACAATATTTCTTAGAACCAGAGACTAAAGGTAATCAAGAGGCGAAAGAATTACTAAAAAGATTAAGAATAATCGATCGGTTCGGGGTTTTCGTTTCAATCTTTCTTGAGGAACTAAATAATCTCGGGGCTACGGTTTTTTTGGAGGCAGATAATTCGGACAAATCTGATTCAATCACTCAATTCCTTTATTTCTTACTTAACATCGCTTCGAGGGAAGTAAATGAGCCTACTCCACTTCAATTCATCTCAAAAGATATAAAGGTGGCTGTACTATTGTTAGCACGATCAGACAAAGTTGAATCTGAGGGTGTCACACCCTATATAGATAGAATTAAGTCCAATATGACGTACACAGATTCTACATACATAATTACATATGAGCATCTAAAGAATTTTCTACCTCGCCTACTCGAGGCATTGAAAACAAATTCCTCAATTATTCAAATCAAAAATGTTGAGGTCGATTCCTTTCGTAACCACAACAACAAGAGTAACATAATAGTTACGATGTTGCAGCCCCAGACAATTGGTTCCACGGAACAATTCGATGACAGCGTTAACAAAGCCGGAATTGAACTGGGTTCACGAGTAAAGGGAACTATCGTTGATGTATCAGGGACAAGTGCAGTCGTAACGATTGACAGGTTAGAAGGCATCATCTTTAATAATGATTGTTCCTGGTTACATTATGAGGACTGCGCGAAATATTTTACCCCAGGCGAGAAGTATGATTTCATCGTTA
>JAQTVP010000195.1 GCA_028707015.1 Dehalococcoidales bacterium
CAATTTTATTCTCGTGGCAGCAATGAACCCCTGCCCTTGCGGTTATTACGGCGATCTGCTAAGGGAGTGCAAGTGCTCCTCGACGGTAATCACTCGCTATCAAAAGAAGATCAGCGGACCGCTCATAGACCGTATAGACATATTTTTAAATATACCCCGCATTGACTATGAGAAACTGGTGGATGACAACATGGCTGAATGTTCTGATAGAGTAAGGGGCAGGACACAGGAAGCCAGAACCAGGCAGACAGAAAGATATAAAGATTCAAGGTTGACCTGTAATGCAGAAATGTCTGCCTCAGAGATACGGCAGTTCTGCAAACTTGATGCAACAAGTCAGTCACTACTAAAAACAGCCATGAAACAGATTCATTTTACCGCACGTTCTTTCCACCGTACCCTTAAACTCGCCCGCACAGTGGCTGATCTTGACAATTCCGATATTATTAAAACAAACCATCTGGCAGAAGCACTTCAATTCAGGCAACGAAATATAGACCTCTAAGATGAAATTAAAAAGGCCGGAGTGGCACTCCGGCCTTTTTAATTTCATCTTTCGTTATCTGTCGATAAATTTATTTAGTAAGTTCTTTATACTTTTTTACAATTGTGCTTGTAGCATAATCGGTCAATAGTACAGTGCGGTTGATACTTTCGGACGCTTGAAATTGATCGAGAGCCGAAGTAAATAGGTTTTGGAACTCAGCATAAAGCCATAGATGTCTTCGCAGCATTATCAATGCGTATAATGCCTCTTCCAAAGGTATATTCTCATAAAACTGATCTTCGGCAAACTTGGAGAAATATGCCGCTACTACATCGTAAGCATTTTGTTCAAAGTAAAGCTTCTTCAAATTCTTATAGAAATTCTCACCCTGATTAACCAGTTTAAATTCCCTGACCTTTTTATATGAAGAAGTTTTGGGATTGGCAATAAGCGCTTTCTGCCATTGTTGTGCTATATCTTTCGCATGCTGTTCAGCGAAATTTAATAGTTTATCTGCGTGTGCTACATACATTCCCATTATATTCCCCCTTTTATATTTATGTGGGAAAATTAATCTCAACATCATCCACTAAAAAATACTTCTCTACTTCATTTACTGCATTCTCACCCCCTCACAAAAATATTTACCTAATTAAATTAATTATAAATATCAATAATACAAATAACAAGAGACCCAAGTCACATCACACGGTTCAATTCGAAAATAACTGGATTAGCGGGATCAGGGCAGGCTACAACACTTTTATCAGGATCACTTTCCCAGGGAAAGTTACCTCCGGACATCAATACTTGAGCAAATGGAAATATTGTATAAAATGCCCAAGCACACATATCACAAGGGCACATATCTGAAATCACAAATTCATCACCTAATTTGTGGCCAGCAACGCATGTCCCCTTTTGAGCAATTATCTTTGCAAGTACCTGCCGGCTTTCATTTTCTTTCATTGCTGCCTCTATATCCTATAATTATCCTATATGAAAGATAACACAGACATAAATAAAACGAAAGTTCACCGGCTCTCCGTAAAATGAAAGGAAAACCGGTGAACTTATGACACTCTTAAGTAACTATTTTACTTCTACTTTAGCGCCAGCTTCTTCAAGCTTCTTTTTAATGGTAGCAGCTTCGTCTTTATTCACGCCTTCTTTCACCGATTTTGGGGCACCCTCAACGAGGTCCTTAGCCTCCTTAAGGCCAAGAGTAGTTACTTCGCGTACCGCCTTAATGACGGCGATTTTATTCTCACCAATCTCTTTCAATACCACAGAGAACTCTGTCTGTTCCTCTGCAGCAGAGACTGCACCAGCTCCACCGGCGACCGGACCAGCAGCTACAGCCATTGGAACAGCCGCACTGACACCAAACTCATCTTCCAGTGCTTTTACTAACTCGGAAAGCTCAAGAACTGTCATGCCTTTTATCATTGTCACAATTTCTTCTTTTGTCATCGTAATACCCTCCTGTTATTTATATTCTGTATATTTAGAACTAAACTGGTTACTACTTTACATACTTCACATTCTCAGGCTTGTTCCAACTGTTTGGTCCTCGCCTGTAATACTCCAACCAAACCACGTAGCGGTGAACTCAGCACAAAATGTAATGAATATATCGGTGCCTTCAAGTTTCCCATCAAATTTGCAATCAATACATTTTTAGTGGGAATTGCAGCAAGACTCGAGACATCCGCTGTACTGAGAACTTTGTCCCCTAATATTCCACCTTTGATTTTCAATATTGATCCGGCAGATTTTATATGATCCATCAATATTTTTGCTGGCTTAACCGCATCATCATAACTTAAAGCGATAGCCACAGGACCAGTCAAAAACTGATCGAGTCCCTTAATATTGGCTTTTTCAGCAGCAAAACGCGACAGTGTATTCTTTACTACCTTATACTCGACTCCTTGAAGGTGTAACTGCCTACGTAGCTGCACCATTTCTTTAGCAGTAAGCCCCCTGTAATCTGTAGTTATAGCAACCACGCATTTGCTTAAACTCTCTGCAAGTTCATTAATAACTTCCTCTTTTTTTTCACGTATCATATCAATACTCCATTAAAAAAATATCCTCGTGCCGCTACACGAGGATTAAATAAACTGCTTTTATTGCAGTTCAATAACAGCACCTCGGCGGGTAATTATTAAGCCTTACGGCACCCGCTATCAACGGCATAAATTATCTAATTTTTATTTAGGCACCAACAGCCATATCCATCATAGACTTAACGTCAAGCCTGATGCCGGGTCCCATTGTCGTGGATATAGATGCTGTTCTTATATATTGACCTTTTACTCCACTCGGTTTGGAACGTACTATAGCTTCTATCACAGACATAAGATTTTCATAGAGTTTCTGTTCATCAAAGCTTCTTTTACCGATTGGCACATGTATTATAGCTGTCCTGTCAAGGCGAAACTCTACACGGCCTTTGCGTACTTCCGAAATTGCACGCGTCATATCACCAGCATTAACTACTGTTCCTGCTTTAGGATTGGGCATTAAACCACGTCTTCCAAGAATTTTACCGAGTTTTCCTACTTTGCCCATCATATCGGGAGTAGCAATGCTGACATCAAAATCGATCCAGCCGTCTTCTATCTTCTTGACCAGGTCATCGGCGCCCACAAATTCTGCCTTGGCTTCAGTTGCCAGCCTGGCGCCTTCG
>JAQTVP010000196.1 GCA_028707015.1 Dehalococcoidales bacterium
AGGGGATTACTATTCACTAAAAAAACCACCCGATTTTTGGGTGGTCTTCGCCAGATTCAATTTAGCTACGATTTTAAATTTCAAGTAGGCCGTACAGGTCTCGAACCTGTGACACCCTGATTAAAAGATACAAGAGGTTTATCCCTGAGCGTAATGACAAGTAATTCCTAATACCCTATTATTTGGAATTTAGCTACAGATAGTATTGTTTAGTCCCACCTTGTCATTTATAGTGGTGAAAAGTTCGTTAGCAAAAATGTTAGCAAACCATTTAGTACCCTGTCACCCAATAATTAACCATTAATCTATTACATTTATTTATATTAGAATACTGATGGCTGAACTTTACTTATTTCTCTTATGAATAGTCTTTTTATCTTCTCTTTTTGTCTTAGTCCTTCAAAATCTCTTATGGCTCCGCACTTTCTATAATGACCTACTGAGTAACTATCGATTATCCACCAATGAACACACGAAGAATCTAAAATCATGATGCCTCCGTTTCGCATTCGTGTAATAGGTATGTTTGGGTAGTTTTAAGGGCAGGCAAAAAGGGGTATATCTTGTATTGCCTGCCCTATTAATTAAACTCTATCTCGTATGCAACACTGGAATTTAGGTATATGGGAAGTGATTAATACCGTGATGCGTAGCTGTTACTGCCACTTTGGGAACGCTGTGCTTTGTTGGCTCGACGGCATTCAGGACAGCGCTTAGGCTCATTGGTAAAGCCTTTAGTCTGAAAGAACTCTTGTTCCCCGGCGCTGAAAGTAAACTCATTGCCACAATCGGAACATTTGATTGACTTGTCTTCAAAACTCATTAGATGACCTCCTCTATTCAAAATTATAGCTAGAGCTCGGGGGGCATCCAATATTTGAAGTTAAACTTAGAGGGTTGAGGTGATTGGTAGCGACCTAAACCAGAACTACATTGTTATTTTACATAAAATGGTTCCATTTGTCAAGTAGTTATATTTCATGGGTAATTCAGGTTAATTTTATAGTGGTGAAAAGTTCGTTAGCAAAATTGTTAGCATAAAGAAAAGGATACGAAGCCTGGTAACTTAATCCTTGGGTTCATAAACTTCAAATATACGAACTGTTGGTGCTCCCTTAGCAATTCCGCTAAGAGCTTCCTGTAACTTTGGTCGCAATATATCACTTGCAGCTTGTAAATCTTCAAGTGTTTCCCAGATGGTTAGGGAACTATATTCTCCAATTGAATGATCACCTAAAAATGTAGCGTTTTTGAAGCCTTTAAGGTTCTTGTGCGCTAAATTAAATTTGTCAGCCATTTGTTCTGATTCGGCACGCATTCCAGGTCCAATTGTGAACATAACTAACTGAGCATACATTGTAATCCTCCCTTAATTAGCGATAAATTCTGACCTCGTATCCTTAGCGGTTATTATATGGATAAAAAATATACTTTGGCAAATCTTATACCAAGGGAATTGTAAATCACAGAGGAAAGCATTCAAAGATTAAAAGATACAAGAGGTTTTTCCCTGAGAGTAACGATAAGTAATTCCTAATACCTTGTTATTGGTGATTTAGCTTCAGGTGGTACTATTTAGTACCACCTTATCATTTATAGTGGGGAAAAGTTCGTTAGCAAAAATGTTAGCAAATCAGTTACTCTTTTTCAGCTATTTTCATTAAGTTACATTTCAGCAGACAACTTAACATTTACCTCTTTAGGTAAAACTCTACCGGCAGATACTATCATCTTTAAGGCATTCTCGACTGATATATTGGTTCGAGTTATTTCATCTTCTCCTACTATCTGAAGGAAACCTGAAGTAGGATTAGGTGAGGTTGGTACAAATACGGTGTACATTTTTTTATCAGAACCATTATCTAATTCGTTAGTCACAAAGCCCATAGCTGTGAGTCCTTTCCTGGGATATTCTAGTAGCACTACATACATGAAGCGAGTCTTGTGGGGTGACCTGAAACTTTGCAATACTTGTTTGATACCTGTATATATTTGACGCACTACCGGCATCCACGGTAATAATGATTCGCCACGTCGAATCAACCATTTACCAATTACATTACTAGCTATTACTCCAACTAAATAAATCAACAGTATTGTTATACCGATACCTGCACCAGTAATTGTATGACCCCAAATACGATTAATTACAGGCTGTAAAATATCATCTACAAAACGGAAACTCCAAATTAGTATCCATACGATCGCAGCGATGGGCACAATAGTAATAACACCCTCAAAAAACTGCATTCCTATTTTACCCGTAAACCATTTAAGAGATCTCGTTAGATTATGTTTCATTGTTGTCTAGTCTCCTTAGTTAATCTAATACAAAATAAACATCCGATATGTGAACAAACACCCAATATTAACACACTTAATCTTTAGGAGAAAAATACAAGAGGTTTGTCCCTGAGAGTAATGATAAGTAATTCTTAGCACCTTTATATTAGTGATTTAGCTTCATACGGTACCATTTGGTGCCACCTTATCATTTATGGTGGTTAAAAGTTCGTTAGTAAAAATGTTAGTAAATATTGAATATTGACAACCAAGTGCCATGGCCATATTATTAGTGGCAAAGCAATGGGGGTCAGGATGCCACGTAGCAAGTTGAAATAGGAAATCCTGAATAGTATAAGGAGGTACTTATGACTCAGAATAAGGGGGACATTAAGATTCGAGGAATGGTTGAAAGCGACCTAGCAAAAGTAAATGAAGTAGATCGTTCGCTATTTAGCAAAGGGCGAGTAACTACTTGGCCGTTTTCTTTTGAAAATTATTGGGAAACCTATCATCCTAAGCTAAGTTTTGTTGCTGAAGTAAATGGTGAAGTGGTTGGCTTTCTGGTGGGAATTATAGAAAAAGAACAACGGAGCCAAGCTATCCTTAGTAATACATTCAGAGCAGGTCCTCTCTATCGGAGTGGAGAGGTTGGCTGGATAGACATGATTGGTATCCGCGAAGATTGTTGGCATAGGGGGATAGGCAATTCCTTGGTGGAAGCGTTTGAGAATGAGTGTAGGCGTAAAAATGCTAGGATTAGAATCAACGTTAGAGATAATGACAAGGGACTCAGGGAATTCTTGGTGAGGCTTGGCTTCGTAAAGTCAGAAATAGATATGTATCGGAAGCAACTATAATAACCTCACAAGTGAATCAGTGTTTAATTGAAAATTAAA
>JAQTVP010000028.1 GCA_028707015.1 Dehalococcoidales bacterium
AAAGCTTCTTTTACAATGGCTCTTGAATAATTTTCATTGTAGTAAACCGTTCCAGTTATATAAAAAGGAGTAAATCTTGTTTGTCTGAAAACATTCTCTACACCGATTATTTTAGAATTTTGTAAATATAATTGATATGTATTCTCTCCTAAACCAGTTTCATTTCTTCTATCCCAAATAAAATGAATATAAAAATCATCATCTGGCATATTAGAAATTTCCGGAGTATCGCCAGAACTCATTTGAGTGGAATGTAGTTTTATTAAATCCATCGCGTCTCTTGTAGAATTATACCACAAGTAATAATCTCCAATAGGATACCAGTAATGTGAATCCCCATCTTCGGTTGCCAAGTTTAATTCTGCCCAAGCATAATTTGTATCTCCAATAGGTTTAATTGCTATGTAACTATTATTTGTTGCTGTTGGGCTTTCTATTACTAACCTTCTCGTATAGGTGTCACCTCTCTTTGCATATGTAAATGTATCATATGGTTCGCCACCAAGAGCACCAAATATTACCTGTAATTTTGTATTTATATTATCTATAACTGTATCAATTGGATAACCGTATGTGTCACCTACGAGCCCAGAATCTCCCGTAACATCCACATAGGTATCGCCTAAACCATCTATGTTAAACGTTATACAATAATGAGCAGACGTTAATCCAATTACAGTATCACCATCTGTTCCTATAATAGCAGAAGTGCTTTGCATTCTTGGAGGAACAGCTTCAGTAAAGTTCCAATCTTCTGTAATGTTATATATTGACATAGAAGTTGTTGAAGCTTTTGTGAATCTTAACTCAAAGTTTGAACTATATGGATCTATTGAATCACCTGTATCTCCATATTCAACAGTGTTATATATTCTTGTGGCTTTGTTTCTCCATAATGGGTCATTTGGACTAGAACCACCATAAGTATCATAAAAATAATCGCCAAGCTCAATTGTATCGCCTTCAGACAATAAATAATGAACATAAAAAGCATCTGGATCTGTATTTAAATTAATACTTCCATTTTCATAAATAATTTTCTGATAATTACTCTCAGTTGAATTTGTTATAAAGGTTAACCTCCTATAACCATAACAAGCATAAGTATCTCCAGAAACACTAGAACCAAAAATAATTTCTGTAGCATCACTATCACCAGCCAATACAGAATTATTGAGAAAATATATATTTGAGGAATCACCAGGTACAGGAGAAGTTATTTTAATATAAGATGTAGAAGTTGTTGGTCTAACAATTGAAGCAACTCCGATTTTACCTGTTGATGAATCTCCATAAAGACCGCCATATCCTGTCAAATTAGCGAGCTTGTAATTAATAGCAGCAGCTATTTCGTCTGGTTTTACGCTTGAAATATCTATTGCGCCATTTGATAAATCTATGGAAGTATCTCCACTATCATCTATGCTTATTCTTATCCATTTTTCTACTGATAAATCTACACCAGCTTCAATATCAACAAATGATTGAAAATAAGCACATGTATCTCCTTTTAACCTTAAAACAGAATCTCCAGGAGTATCGCCAACTTTTAATTCCCCAACTAAAACATCAGATAAATTTTCAAAATTTTGCTCTGTATCTGCTGAGGTTGTTATTTTAATTCTAGCACTACTGTTTCCTGAGTATGCCTCCTTAAAAGCATCTGGTGGATCAAATATTAAATAATTTTTAAAATAGGTATCCCCATTTCCGTCATAATCTATTGTATCACCCTGTAATGTTTTCCCTTGAATTTCTGAATTAGCATATGAATCACCATCATTAAAAGCACCAGTTCTAAATGAATGAATATTATTGAACATATTTTGCAATCTTAAGCTTATCCACTCTAAATCATTATACCTTGATGGGTTATAAGATTCCCAACTACTTATGTTTGGTGTCACATAAATCCAAACATCAAATGGGTTTAAATAAACTCCATATTCTTCAAAAACAGTTGATGGGGAATTGCTGTTTCCATAAACTTTTGCTGTTAAAACATCAGCGTGTGAATTCAAAATAGTATCATAATCTTCTGCACTTACAGCTTTGTTAGAGGTCCTTATTTGTAGTGGGGCATATGTAGCTGCATGGCTTGCTGTTTCTCCAGCTGCACCACCTGTGCCTTGAGAAGTGTTTACAAGACCAGTTCCAGTTGGGCCACCAGAAAGTTGAACTATTGTATCTCCACCAGCAACAAGTTCTACAGAAAGAGTTCTTGAAGTGTTTATTGATCTAGCTGGTATATTTCCGGCAACACCTCCACCAGTCCTATAAAAAACTTTTACAACATCATCTGTTGCTAACCTTCTATTAGCATTTGGTAATAATGCAGTTGTTCCAGTTAATACAGTTACAGATTCATCCTCATTGACTTCTAATACATATGGAACACCATAATCATTGCTATCATCATCCTGTTCATTTTGTGCTTCTGGGTCAATAAAAGAAGAAACTTCAAGCATTTCTTCTTCAACTGAACCGTTTACAAAATAAATTATTATTGAATTTTCTATTACAGGATAATTAGAAAGAGTAAAAGAATAACCATTATCTGTAGTAGCTGTAAAATCTTCTACATAAGTTTTCCCTTCATAAAAAGTTAATACATCTTCGCTACTATCAACTTCAACACCAACTTTATAATTATATTTATCTAGAACTGAATCATAATCTAATAGTTCAAATGTTGTTGACACACCCCTTGTATTTATTACGTTTAAAGTAAACGGAGTTAAAGTTCCTTCTCCTGAATCATAAACTTCAGTTAAGTAATATGGACCTGGATAATTGGCAGTATAAACATTGACATATACAGAAGCAGCGCGAGGCAATGTAAAATTATAACCGATTATTTTTAAAAGACGAATAACTGATTGTTTTTGTGTGGCCGTTGAAAGATAGTTTTCATTTACTACCCAGTCAATCCTTGTAGCTAACTGATCGGCAATATAGGCGAAAATTTCAACTAACATTCTCCCAGCGTCAGAGGAAAGAAAATCATCCCAGTTCTCATTATAATTTGGGTTATCTTTAACCAAATTAATAACATCTTGTAGGATATTATCATAATCTAAACCACTAAACGCTGTTTTTGGCAATTGTGTTAAACTGCGTGCCATTTATAAACCTCTTTCATCGCATTATAACTTCAAAATCTGATCAAACGTAATTCTTCTAAAGTATCTTTATTTGTGCACTCAAGATGAATTACGAAAGTATTTTCTGTTGGCCTCTCTTCAGTTGTAATAGAGTTTATTAATACTCTTGGCTCCCATTTTGTTATAGAAGAAATTATGTCAGATTCAACTTCTTCTCTCATTACTACGCCAAGATCAAATAAAAAGTTTCTTAAGTTAGAGCCAAATAAAGGGTTGTTCACCCTTTCCCCAGGTGAGGTGAGTAAAATTCTTGTGATGTTTTCTTTTAAAATTTCTTCATCTTCTTTAATAGTCAAGAAGATTTCATCATAAAAAGACAGACCTTTCAAAAAATATCTCCATAAAGTTTTCTGTTATTAACTTTACTAAGATATTCCATACTAAGTATTTTATTCTGTTGGTTGTTTATCCATTTGTTCTTTGTATTGTAGCTCTTCTTTTAACGCTTGAATTTGGCCAGATAATTGCAATCTTTCCGCTTTTAATTGTTCTAAAGCAGCGGCATATTTATTAATTGCATCTACTCTTTCTTCCACTGCTTTTTCAAGTTGTTTAACTTTGTTTTCTATTCTTTCTTTATCAGTCATGTTTTCTCCTTTATTCATTTATGCTGTACGTTCATAAAGTAAAAGTGTCTTATAAGCAGGAAAACTATTTTCTGTTGAAGAAGGGTGAGCAGCTCCACTTAAAGTATGATAGTGATTAGAGCTTATCATTCCATAGCCTGAGCCTGTTTGTCTAGCTTGAGAAGCAACCGAAGTGCTCGCTCCGTAAAGACCGGTATGAGAATGCTCATGAGTGCTAGACCCTCCTGTTCCACCATAACTAGAAGAAGGAAGTAATAAATATCCGTCAGCAGCCGTAACTCTTGACCAAGTAGTATCTAAAATAGTGCCAGGAGCAGCATAAAAGGGGGCTACCCCACCTACAGGGATCTCACCAGTATCATTATCAGCAGAAATCAGTATAACATTGAAATAAGGAACAGTTACTGAACTATGGCCATGGCCATTAGTATGACTAGTAGAATTGATGCCATGATTATGAGAAATTGCAGCATCTGCAACAGAAGTAGAACCTGACCTAATTCTTGTAGAGCCCGTGCCAGTAGAATTGGTACTTGAATTACCAGAAGTTGAATGGCCAGTTGTATACGCGGCTACATTGCTCCCTACACCTGAACTACTAACCCTTAAATGATAGCCATTGTTAGAACTGGAATATGTCCATCCAGTAGGAATATCACCTGTAGTTCCAGACCAAAATATTTTAGCTCCAGAAGGAATATGCGTCAAGGCATTTCCAGGAGACTGAAAAAGCCTATAATAACAATATGTAGGGTAGAAAGTTTGTGAGTTAGCAGTATGTGATATATAAGTCCCATGGGTGTGCGCAGGTGCTCCTACATTAAGGCCAAGAGAATATTCATCTCCTGAATAAGAAGTAGTTACCGCTCCCATCACCACAGTTACATTAGAATGTGAATGGGTGTTAGAGCCTCCAGTAATTCCAGTTGAAGTGTCACCTCTTAGGTATAAGGTATGAAAATCTGTATTTCTTTCCGTCCAACCAGCCGGATCGGAAGTAAATAAAGCCATAAAACCAGAAGGCACTAAACTCCAAAATGTTATCCAACTATCACCATCATAATATTTAGCCCATTTTACATTTTGCCATCCAGAATCATAATACTGAAATATTGAATCTCCGCTAGCTACTGTTACCCAACCTCCACTATAATATTTTAATACTGCCATTCTTTCTTCTTCAGCCATAATTCCATATGGGTGCCAAGCTTGATAACCCCTATTCTGGACAGCTATCATATTTTTAACACGCGGTATATATGGTGGTATTTGTTCTGGATGATAACCTATTGACACCCATTTAGGGAATATATTGCCAACTTCTCTTAGTGCATATAGTCTATCATTATCATCAGATCCATATAAATAATTTATATATTGATCTAACCCCTTCCAATCTGTTTTATTAGACATGCCACGAGGAAATTTATTCACATAAAAATTTGGCCTTGTTATTAATAATTTGCTCATCTATTTAATTTACGTTGTATCTATCCAAAGATCTCCAGTTACTGGAGTTGCATGCGCACTTGTTCCTATAGTAATTACTGGTGTGCGAACATGGTCAACGCCATTATACATAGTATGTATATAAGAAGCGCTATATGCATTTCCAGTTCCACCAAGAGACATTCCAGTATCTGAATCAGGGTAAAGATTAGAAGTACTCATTAACAATCTTGCAGTACCACTAACTGTAAAACACAATATTGGTCCAGCTGCGCCATATAATCCTGTGGTTGTATAACTTGCAAAATTATAAGATGGAGTTGCGGCAGCACCATTCCCCATAGTAATATCACTACTTCCGGTTATTGTTGTTATCCCGCCTAAAGCACCAGCGAATGTAATAGCGGCACCATTGAAAGTCATAGCTGTAGTTGAAACATCTTTTATAACTAAGTGAGTAGAACTGTTTGAGAATGTGCCAAATATAGCTCCAGCTGCTTTTAAAATTACATCATTTCCAGCTACGTCTAAAATAATGTCTGCGCTTCCATCAATAATAAAATCACCAGTAGAAGTAAGTGTATTAGTATCTAATACCATATTATCTATGGTTAAAGAAGTTAGCGTTCCTAAAGAAGTAATATGTGGCTGCGCGGCAGTTTGTATTTCTCCCCAAAGACTATCCCCGTACACATTAGCCCAGTAATAAGAAGAAGAACCACAATTATAGCTGCTATCAGTTGCTGGATGCAAACCTTCATCATCAAAATAAACAACAGATCCCGGCATTGGGCCATCTAAATTTCCTGAGTGAATTGCTGTGTATCCACCTATTGTGGTTCCGCCTTTTAATTGTGCCATATTCTTATCTTTTCTATTTTTTTAAAAAAATTATTTTTTAAGATAAAGTATCACCTTCTATTATTTCATGGTTTATTCTTAATTTATCACTATAAGCACTCATAGTTTTTCTATATATATCATATACTTCATCATCATCTGGATAATAATCTAAAATAATTAAATCTCTTACGTATTGATTCATAGAACCCCAAGGTGAAGCTGCTCCCCAATCCCCTATTCTTATATCACTGTCATAAGCATCTGGTAGATATGAAGCTTTATCAAATTCTTTATTTTGATCAACAAAAAATTTAGAATAACCAGTAGAATCATCCCATGCTAAACAAATAAAATGCCATCCTTCTGAAATTGTTACAGCTGTGCTTGTTGTATTTGGAACGTTATTAGATGTTTGTACATACCATAGGCCAGTTGAGTATGAATAATATGATCTTACATTTAATTTATTAGCTTCACTTGTTCCATAGGTAGAAAATAACATGGAAAAATCATTATTGTTGGCTGGCCCTCGCCAAGTCCTGGCAGCTTCGTTAAATAAATACCAGCCACATATAGCCCCGTGCGCTTGAGTTAAATTGGTGGATGCATAATATAAGTAACTATTAGCTCTTGTGCCATCTACAAAAGGAGTTACGAATGGTTTCGCTTCTATTTGAGGAGCGGTCATATAGATTACCGTACCTGCATTCCCTATGTAACAACAAACAGCTAAATAACTAGTATCAGCGGCAGTTGTTTTATTTGTCGATTCAAGCCTTATCCACCTTCTTTGTGGTAATTGGGTGATTGTTAATGAATCTCCATTATATAATAAAGTTCCTATACTGTAATTAGTAGAAGCTGTGTATTCTCTAAAATAAGGAGCGTAATTTTCAGTTCCAACCGTTGCAATCCACATATATACACTGGCCGAATAAACAGTTGACGGTGAAGAATATTCTTGGCCAAATGTCATTGCAGATTGCCCCGCCGTTAATTGCTTTATCCCCCTAATAATTTGATCTTCAAAAAGTGGAGTTACTCCATCTGAAAGATCCTCTCTTGTCCCAGTATTCGACCATCTATTGACATAAGTAAGATCGCTTAAATTAATTGTTGCTTGCCCTTGCCACCTAGCTCTATTTTCATAAACTCCATCACTATCTGTTGCTGGCGATATTAAATTACTTTTATCATTTGCGTCTTCATCTAATGGGAAATATCTTGTATAATAAGTGGATGGAATATCTGGAAATTCTCTTACTTCATTAGTTATTAAATCTCCATTTGAAGTAATTGAAAAGGATGACTTACCTAATTCATAAATTTGTTCGTCCGATAATACTTTATTATATATAGATAAATCTTTTATTGATGCGCCTAAGTCATAAATTTGAATATAATCAATAACACCTCTAGTACAATCAACATTCCCGTCATCAGTTTCCCACCAATCACCGTTTCTAAAAAATTTTACTTGGCCGTAAGTAGACGCATCATGGTCATAAGTTATAGTTATTGTTTCATAACCACCAGTAGTAAAAAGTACTGTAGCATTTAAATCATTATACAATCTTGTCCCAGTTACTACCCAATCCCATATAAACCTTCTATAAGATGCATCAGTAGATGTTGGAAAATACCTCCAGAGCCAGCCAAAGTTATTTAATAAAATTCTACGTGTGCTAGAGGCACCAACATACTTATTTGTATCTATCTTAAAATTTAATGTAAAATCCTCAGAAGATGTATCAATGTTTAAACCTTCTATAATAATATTTCCAACACCAGCCCTACTTCCATCAACAAATTCTGTATGATATGCTTTTTCTTCAAATTGTGGAGAAGAAAGATATAAAAATAAATTTGAAGGTTGATCGCTTGCACTAGTACCCTCAGTAAAATTAATTCTCAAATACCCAGCTATATATTTATTGTCAGGAGTTCCAACTCCAGTGTCTCCGAAAACATCATATCTACTTGCTACTAAAGCTTTGCCGGTTATTGAATATTTTTGCCAACAATTAGTTTTAGTTAAATCTGGTGAATGATGGTCGCTTTCTATAGTACCTGCACCCCAAAAACTGTAAGTCCAGTTGTACCCTTGTGTAGAGTGCCAATCAACTCCTAATGTATTTTGATACATATCTTCTGTTGTACTTGTAAATCTATCCTTGAATTGCTCAGGAAGCCAAACATATATTGAATATGTAACATCAACATCCCAAACATCTTCTGTAACTACATCAAATTTAAACGAAAATCTCATATTTTGAGTATCTAATGCACTATCTCCTATTCTATATACATCCATTCCTTCAATTGGTGGTGGAATGTCTGTTACAATTGTAGAATAATTAGAATGAGCTAATCCGCTATATGGTCTATAATTCGGATAAGAAGCATGACCTGAGTTAATGATATTTGTAGTAGCAGCTTCCACTGAGATTCCATCAGCCATATAAGTATTGTTAGAATCTGTAGTAACTAAGCTTGAAATTGTTCTTCTATTTAATTGCCATTCAAGTAAATGTCTCAAGAATGCATAATTTCCAGAGTAAGATCCTAACTGCCCAAATTCATCAAAATATAGAGAACCACCAAGATTATTATTTGGTAAGTATAAATATCCCATTATAGCAGAGTCACCGTTAAATGAATGATAATAAAGAGGAATGATATTCCCATCCACACTATTAAAAGCTTGTATATAATAATTTGGATCGCTTGAACCACAATCTACTGTATCGCCAGCCATTCCAAATCCTAGATAAGTTTCAATATCTGAATTATCATTATAAACAACACCATGAGTAGTCGTTTCTGTTCCTATTAATTGAACGGTTGCCACAAACACATTTGTTTGAGTGTCATTCCCTGTAGCCCAACAAACCCCACCAGAATCAGCGACTCCTTTTAAAAAAGCCAAGTTAGCAGAAGTGACAGCCCATGCAAAATTATCTGCCAACATTAGATCATAAGTTAGGGCAGTTGCTGTGTCTCCAGATGAATCACCTGTGTAATCACCATATGCTATATCACCATCTAATAGGTTAGCAAACAAAACATTTCCAGAGGCACCTATTGAAAGAAGCCCAATATTTAAAATGTAATTGTCTAAATCATAAACAGCATTACTATTTCCATCGAATGGGAAGTGATAGATTAACCCATCTGTAATAACTGGTAATCTTTCGTTTATTTCGCCGTTTGCGAGTTCAAATTCACCTGTATTATATAATTTTGATCTTACTGCCATTACGATATTAAAAAGTCAAAACAAGCATCTGTGCTGTTATAAACTATTTCTCCATAAGTAGCGTCCGATGCTTCCATTTTTATTCCTGGATCTGAATCACCACTAGTAATATGTATATCTCTATCTGGTGATGCTTCATTAAAACCTACGTATCCATCGCTGCCTCTGACAAAAAAAGCATTAGCCATACTTAATGCTTCAACACGAAAGTCCATATCTAAAGAACCTTCGTTTAAAGTTACTTCTGTTGCTCCAATAGTTAAACAATCTTTCCAATTTATTGTTTCACCAGCAGCAGAACCGGTATATGTTCTTAATGTAATATAATCACCATACATACCAATACCAGAAGCATCTGCATCATAGCCAAAAGTTGAAACTTTAAAATCAGCCCCACTCACATAAGCATTACTTAAAATCCAGAAATTATATCCACTTGTTGCTCCAATACCAAAATAATTACTGATAAAAGATAACGGCTTGTCTGGATTTGAAGAATTAATACCAATATATCCAGTGCTTCTTTCTACTCTAAATGCTTCATAGTAACTTCCAGAATAATATCTATCAATTACTAAATCTGCCAAGTTGGTTGTAGCTTGCCTAAATGTCCAGTAAGGATTATCTAAACCTATTGTAAATATTCCTTCTCCTGGTGTATCCGATCCAGTTCCTGTTGTGCTTAACTCTAATAAAGAAGTTAAGCTTTTTGCATTACTGTCACCAATTAATATTTTTCCAGGATGCCATAAACCTGAATCCCCATATATATCAAACCAAGAGCCACCTTCATAAGAAGCAGCAGCAATATCGTGACCATCTTGATCTATGAAATATAACCCTGAATCTCTCAGATAAAGAACCCCTTTATATGGGCTTCCAACTGTTGGAGCTGAGGCCAATTGGTTAAATACTATTCCACCGCCAGATATTTCAATTGGATTAGCGTTAACATTACTAGTGGGATTTTGAAATCCAGTTATTCCACCGGGAGGATTATAGAAAAGGAAGGTTCTTTCTGATTCAGATAATGCTTTTTTATAAATTCTTATTTCATCTAAATCGCCATCATAAATATAGCTTGTTGATGCTGTTGCTGATGAACGACCAATAAATAAATCATTGCCATAATTATCAACAGAACCAATTAAAGAAATATCTGAATCGCCTGCTATAAGAGCGGTTGCTTTTATATTATCTACATATAAATAAAATTTATCATTTTCTCTATCAACTACTCCGACAGCAAAATGCCAATCACCATCTGTTACTGAATAACTAGTTTGTAATCTATATGTATTAGAAGAATCGCCAATTGAAAAGTCTAATTTATCTGTGCTATTTATATGAAAGCCGTATTCATTTTTTGCCCAACTAGCAACACTTGACTTATGAACTAAAAATGCAGTATTTGTAGCAGTAGAAGTTCTAAACCTAAAGCATATAGAAAAACTTTGTTCTTCGCCAAATTCCAAGTCATTAGCGTATCCAACTCTGCCATAGCCAGAATCACCCTCGACAAAGTTAAAGCCGTTATTTACAACACCAATTATTGGATTTAGGGAACCATAAATAGTTGCATCATGAGAACCAGCGCTATCTTCAAGTATATCACCACTGTCACCGCTCGTTTCATCCAATTTCCAATAAGCAACCAAATCTTCAGTTCCTGGGTCAGTTCCTATTTGATTTTCTACACTAAATCTAGCAGCTACTATATCATGTGTTGTTAAAGTTGGAGAAGTATCACCAGTTATAGCGAGGACTGCCTCTAAAACTGCTGGGTTTTGAATTGTAGTTAGCTGTGTATCTCCATATGTTTCTAAAAACAAAGGCATAATAACTTACTCCAAAATAAATACAGATGATGTTGTAGGATACACTTTACCTGTAACATCGCCAGAAGTTAGATTTGGATAAATAAATATATTTGTATCTTCAACTCTTGTTATTAGATAATATCCATTACTGTTAATTGTTTCGTCCACAATTACATATTCATTTCTCTTATAATCGTGGCTATCGCCTAATTCTAATACGCTATCACCAGAAATTGCATTCCAAGTTCTTCCTTCGCTTGAGTCAAACAAATTACTTTGTAATGATTTAGTTGTATCTCCGCCAACTTTATTACTGGTGTCTATGGTTTGAACTCTATAAACCCATTTTGTATTTATAGGAAATGGATCTGGATAAAAATAAGGAACACCATTTTCAAAGTGAATAATTGTAGAATCTCCTTCGTCATCTTTTATTAATAAATCTGTAATTTCACCATTAAACCTTGCTATCAAAGAATCAGTTAATGTTTGCCTTCCGCCGATACCTAAACTAGATATTACATCAGCAGTATCACCAGAATATGTATCCGGAATTCCACTCCATCCAGAATCACCAGTAACTCCATCAATAATTAATTTACAGTTATATAAACTTGTGTCACCAAAATTCCAAATGAATTTTAAGTGATGCGGTTTCCAATATTCTGAATCTCCAAGATAAGAATCTCCGTGAATTAATTCTCTCCCAGTTCCTCCATTTATCCAATAAACTTGAAAAGCCTGCAAAGTATTTTGATAATTAATATTTAATCTATGAGTGTTATCTGTTCCCCATTCAAGAATGGTATCTTGCCCAGTAGAATATGCTTGCTCATCAACAGGGCTTCTTCCTCTCACATAGCATTCTAAAGTTCCAGATACAGGCATTTCTCTATCAAAGAAATAAGTGCTTGGTAATCTTGTTCCGTTAACATAAGGAGTTGAAATTTTTCTGTCTTCTACTTGAACAGCAGTTGCATAAATATAACCAGTACCCATTTCTTGTGGTTCTATGATAATTGAATGAGTATCACCAATATCTTTGATTGGATTACTTGTTCCACTTATTCTTACTATTTCATCGGTAAACCATTCAACCAAAGTTTTACTAGTATCTCCAACTACTGTGCTTACCGTTCTATCATACCAGGTTATAAGCACCCTAGAATATTGAGTTTGCGGAGTTTCCCTTTGGAAAAAATAAATATGGGTAGAATCTCCTACTCCTTTTTTTAAGATAATACTCCAAGATTTTCCTAAAGTATCACCAAAAGTTCCAGGCACTATATTTTGCCTTATATCAGCATCAGTAGAAACGGCAGTTATTTTTGTAAATCTTTTATTATCAAAATAATAATCTGTTAGCTCAGCAGTATCACCAGCATTATGTGGGCTCATATACCATTTTCCATAAATAGTATCACCAACAAATTCTCCACCAATATAACCAGTACTATCTCCTATCATATCAGGATAGTTCAAAACATTGGTAGTTCCAGTCCAAAAACCTGTAACTTCTCTCCAAGGATTAGTCATCTTACGAGTATTATATATATCAGTTACTTCAGATTGAGATAAAGCTCTATTATAGATGCGAACTTCATCAATAAGTCCATCCCATTGCGCAGTGCCGCCGTTTCCACCTATTCGAACATTAACTGGGGTCCAAG
>JAQTVP010000029.1 GCA_028707015.1 Dehalococcoidales bacterium
ACTGGTAAGATTTTTTATTTTACCCTTAGCCAAATCAATTTCCAGTATATCATCAGCGTTAGTCTGACTCACCGCTTCACTGCACTCAAGTAATGGTAAGCCTATATTTATCGCATTACGGAAGAATATACGGGCAAAGCTTTCTGCAATTACGCATGATATTCCTGAAGCCTTAATAGCTAACGGAGCATGCTCCCGAGATGAACCGCAGCCAAAATTAGTTGTCGCCATTATGATATCACCATGCTCAACTTTATTAACAAACTTTGTGTCAATATCCTCCATACAGTGCACTGCCAATTCCTTTGGCTCAGATACATTCAGATATCTTGCCGGGATAATAGCATCAGTATCCACATTAGCCCCGTACTTATGAACTTTACCTTTCAATATACAGAACCTCCCAATTCAATACATTTTTATCATTTACAGATATTTTTATAGCCTATTATCTATATATATATTGTTTTTAGTTAATTCGAAACCTCGTCCGGACTGATGATCCTTCCTGCTATAGCACAAGCAGCCGCAACCGCAGGATTAGCCAAATATACTTCTGATTTAGGATGCCCCATCCTACCGGTAAAATTGCGATTAGTTGTAGATACACACCGTTCACCCGATGCCAGAATACCCATGTGACCACCAAGGCAAGGACCACAAGTTGGAGTACTTACCACTGCCCCAGCTTTAATAAAAGTTTCTATTAATCTTTCATTTAATGCCTCAAGGTATATTTCCTGTGTAGCTGGAATGACAATACACCTCACCTTGGGATGCACATTATTTTTCTTCAATATCTGGGCAGCAATTCTTAAATCTTCAAGACGCCCATTAGTACAACTGCCAATTACTACCTGATTAATTTCTATATTACCCAGTTGACTAACTGGCTTTACATTCGCTGGTGAATGCGGTAAGGCAATCTGAGGTTCTATTTTCGAAACATCATATTCGATAACCTTTGCATACTGAGTATCATTATCCGGCTCATAAACAGCATAAGGTCTCTTTGCTCTTGATTTTATGTAAAGCTGAGCTTTGTTATCTATTCTGAAAAGACCAGCCTTAGCTCCAGCTTCAATAGCCATATTCGCCATAGTAAACCGACTATCCATAGAGAGAAAATCCACGGCATCACCAGTAAACTCAAGGGCTGAATACAAAGCGCCATCGACGCCAATGTCACCAATGGTAAAAAGAATTAGATCTTTCCCACTAACCCATTTATTTAACTCTCCATGATAAGCTAATTTAATAGTTGGGGGTACCTTCATCCAAATATCTCCGGTTGCCATAGCTGAAGCGATATCAGTTGATCCCATACCAGTGGCAAAAGCCCCCAAGGCACCATAGGTACAAGTATGCGAATCAGCTCCAATAATTACATCACCTGGCAGCACCAAACCCTGTTCAGGTAATAGTGCATGCTCAATTCCCATTTGCCCAACATCAAAAAATATAACCCCTTGCTCATAGGCAAATTCTCTCATTATCTTTACCTGTTCAGCTGAAGCAATATCTTTATTAGGCGTAAAGTGATCAGCCACCATTACTATCTTTTTTGGATCAAAAACTTTAGTTACTCCAGTTCGATAAAATTCACGTATCGCAATCGGAGCAGTAACATCATTAGCTAAAATAACATCTACGTTTACATTTATAAATTCACCGGGACTTACTTCCTGTTTATCAGTATGAGTAGCGAGTATCTTCTCTGTTAAAGTCAATATAGCTTCCTCCCTCTAAATAGTTAAACAAATCATATAAGTTAGATTATCAGTAGCATTAATATTATTTAATAACGGGTTCTATCAAACAGCGCTGCACTTAATTTCTAATATACAACTATATAAACGCTATTCAGTCTTTTTCTTTGCCGCCAACAACCTATTAAGCGCATTCATATAGGCTTTAGCGCTAGCAACAATAACATCAGTATCAGCACCACGACCGGTATAAGTTATCCCGTCGCTTTCTACTCTTATCATTACTTCACCAATAGCATCAATACCTTCAGTTATTGACTTAACACTAAACTCAGTAAGCACATTAGGCACTCCCACCAGCCGATTAATAACTTTATACACAGCATCAACCGGCCCTGTGCCCAGAGCAGCATCAGCTAGTATTCGCCCATCAGCGGCAGCAAGTCTAACTGCAGCTGTCGGAATACCCCTGTCTCCACAGGATACCTGAATGCGATCAATATGATAAGTTTCCGATAAAGTACGTTGCTCCTGTGCAACGAGAGCTTCGATATCCCTATCCTTAATTTCCTTCTTTTTATCAGCCAGTTCCTGAAATGCTAAAAAGGCTCGGTTAAAATCTTCCTCGTTTAAGCTATAACCCAACTCTGCCAATCGTTCTCTAAAAGCATGCCGTCCGCTAAGTTTACCCAATACCAAGCTTGACGCCGGTATCCCAACACTTTTCGGATCTATAATTTCATAAGTTATTGGCATTTTAATTACACCATCCTGATGGATTCCAGATTCATGACGAAAAGCATTAGCACCTATAATGGCCTTATTTGGTTGTACCGCAAAACCGGTAAGTTCACTCACCAACCGGCTAGTTTTATAAATTTGTGTCGTATTAATATCAGTAGTTACGTCAAATAATTCACTACGGGTCTTTAGCGCCATCACTATTTCCTCAAGCGAGGCATTACCGGCTCTCTCCCCAATACCATTGATGGTACATTCAATCTGCCTTGCTCCATTTTTAAGAGCTTCTAGACTGTTAGCCACAGCCAGACCAAGGTCATTATGGCAATGAACACTAACTATAGTCTTATTGATATTTGAAACGTTTTTAAAAATTCCACCAATAAGAGCACCAAACTCACCAGGAATAGCATAACCTACCGTATCAGGAATATTTAAGGTAGTCGCTCCTGCACTTATTACCTTTTCCAGAATTTGATAAATATATTCAGGTTCAGCCCGGCTGGCATCCATTGGGGAAAACTCTATATCATCAGTATATTTTTTTGCCCTGGCTACCATGTCTCCCGAAATCTGCAGTATTTCTTCCCTGCTCTTTTTCAACTGGTAAACAAGATGCATATCCGAAGCCGAAATAAAAACATGTATTCTGGGGCGTTTCGCATCTTTCACCGCTTCCCATGCTCTATCAATATCATCAGGATGTGCCCGAGCAAGAGCACAAATTATCGGAGTACGAACTTCTTCGGAAATTATTTTCACCGATTCAAAGTCTCCAGGGGAACTAATTGGAAATCCAGCCTCAATAACATCTACCCCAAGTTTTTCTAACTGTTTGGCTATCTCCAGTTTTTCTTGAATATTTAACGTTCCCCCGGCCGCCTGTTCTCCATCCCTCAATGTAGTATCAAATATAATTATTTTATCCATAGTATTCTCTCCAGGAGAAAAACTCTTCATCTGTTAATAAAGATTCTTTCTAAAGGGAAATATCTCCTTATTATTTTACTAATTACATAAGGTTTCCCCTCTCTAAAATAGAGAGGGGATAGTAAGGATGAGTTTTTCCCTCCCTTTAAGATCACACAAATAACTATGCTCTAACAGATTATTTCTCTGTATATTTATTTCTCTAAACAATTTATACCCTTTTAATAATTACCTAACTAAACACTTTTCAGCCACGGCATCATCTTACGCAGTTCTCTACCCACGCTCTCTATAGGATGCTCTTCATCCATACGTTTTAAAGCGTTATAGGTTGGTCTGCCCGCCTGATTTTCCAGAATCCATTCTTTCGCAAAAGTACCATCCTGTATTTCCGCCAGTATTTGCTCCATCTCATCTTTAACCATATCATCAATTATTCTAGGCCCTCGTGTATAATCACCGTACTCAGCAGTATAACTGACAGAATGTCGCATATATTTCAAACCACCCTGATATATCAGGTCGATAATAAGCTTTAGTTCATGCAGGACTTCAAAATAAGCAATTTCCGGCTGATAGCCAGCGTCAACTAATGTCTCAAAACCAGCTTTAATCAGTGCTGTAATTCCTCCGCAAAGTACTGCCTGCTCACCAAAAAGATCAGTTTCAGTTTCTTCAGCAAAGGTTGTTTCAATTACTCCTGCCCGGCTGCAACCTATACCTTTAGCATAGGCAAGAGCTAAATCTTTAGCCTTACCAGAAGCATCCTGATGAACAGCTACAATTGCTGGTGTTCCCTTACCTTCAGTAAAAACCTGCCTTAGCATATGCCCAGGTGCCTTAGGGGCAATCATGCTAACGTCAATGCCTGCCAGCGGTATAATCTGTCCATAATGGATATTAAAACCATGAGCAAACATCAGGGTATTACCAGGCACTAATCCTTTCTCAACGGCCTCGTAATACACTCTTTTGTGTAGCTCATCAGGAACCAACATTACAATAACGTCAGCTTTTTTCGCTGCTTCAGCGGCAGATAGTACATTAAAACCAGCCTCATTAGCATTTTTCCAGCCGGGGGTACCTTCTGCTTCAGCTACTATTACCTGGCAACCGCTATCTCTCAGGTTTTGTGCATGAGCGTGTCCTTGACTACCGAAACCTACAATACAAATAATTTTTTTCTCCAGTAAAGTTAAATCACAATCACTGTCATAATAGATTTTTGCCATAACTTATTATCTCCTCAATTTATATAACATTAGGTTATTTTTGTCTTTTTACGCGAACATTAGATATCTTTTCTACTATCTTCAAAGCACCCTGATTTCCTCGTGTCATCGCAATACTCCCCGTCCTGGCTATCTCTTTAACACCAAAACCACGAAGTAAATGTAATAGAGAAGTAATTTTTTCATCATCACCAGTAGCCTCAATTGTTACCGAATCAGAGGCAACATCAACTATATTAGCCCTGAATATATCTACAATCTGTATAATCTCGCTTCGTGTACTAGAATTAGCCTTCACTTTAATTAATGCTAATTCTCTAGCGATCATATCGTCCCCAGTAATATCTGATACCTTTACTACGTCTATAACCTTATCCAACTGTTTTCTGACTTGCTCTACCATTATTGCCGTACCATCAACCACAATTGTCATACGAGACAGATTCGGTAATTCACTACCTCCTACAGCAATACTGTCAATATTAAAACCCCGCCTTCGGAATAGGCTTGCCATATGAGCCAGTACGCCTGGCTTGTCTTCCACTAGAGCAACTATCGTGTGCTTTGCCGTAGCCATACTTCTACCTCATTTTTAGGTTCTTCTAATATTTCAGAAAGTGCTCCTCCCGGCGGAACCATTGGATATACATTTTCTTCCGGCTCTATCATAAAATCTATTAAAAATGGACCATCCTCGTTCATTGCTCTTTCAATAGCAGGAATAACATCCTCTTTATGGCTCACTCTTATTGCCGAAATACCATATGCTTCACTAATTTTAACAAAATCAGGAGTACTTAACGGTGTAGCCACATATCGTTTATCATAAAATAGGTCCTGCCATTGCCTGACCATACCTAAGTATCCATTATGCATTATTGCTATTTTTATGGCTAATTTTTCCTGAGCTATTGTAGCTAATTCCTGAATAGTCATCTGAAAGCTACCATCTCCATCAATACACCAGATGTCATTTTTAGCACGACCTACTTTAGCGCCTATCGCAGCCGGTAAACCAAAACCCATTGTTCCTAACCCGCCTGATGTTACAAAAGTATTTGGTTTATCATACAAATAATGCTGTGCTGCCCACATTTGATGCTGTCCAACACCGGTAACAATAGTGGCTTCACCATTCGTTACCTCATGTATCTTACTGATAATGTATTGAGGTAAAATTCCATCAAAATCCCTTATCTGTAATAAGGGATGCTCTTCTCTCCACTCATTAAGCTGTCTAATCCAATCCATATGCTCTATTGTATTAATCTGTTCATTTAATATGTTCAGAACAACTTTAACATCACCCACTATTGGAACATCCACACGTATATTCTTCCCAATTTCAGCCGGGTCTATATCGATATGAACCACACGGGCATGAGGAGCAAAAGCACTTACTTTAGCCGTAGCCCTGTCATCAAACCTCATACCAATAGCAATGATTAAATCAGCAGCCTCAACAGCCATATTAGCATAAGCCATACCATGCATTCCCAGCCACCCATAATTCAGAACATGGGATTCAGGAAAGCTGCTAATTCCCAACAATGTAGTAATTATTGGTATTTGCGCCACTTCAGCCAGTCGCTTAAGTTCAGTATATGCTTGTGAAACAATGACACCTCTACCAGCAATAATTAGTGGGCGTTTTGCTTCATTAATCAGCTTGGATGCTTTCTTTATCTGCGCCGGATGCCCTTTTACCGTAGGTTCATAACCCATTAAATTTAACTTAGTAGGATATTTAAAATCTGCTTGAACCTCTTGGACATCCTTGGGGACATCAATAAGCACCGGACCCGGTCTTCCTGTCCTCGCTATATGAAACGCTTCTTTAATGGTATTCGCCAATGAACCCGGGTCAAGAACGAGATAGTTGTGTTTAGTAATTGGCAAGGTAATACCGGTAATATCTATTTCTTGAAAAGCATCCTTACCAATAAAGGGTCTGGAAACCTGTCCCGTTATGGCTACCATCGGAACAGAATCAAGATAAGCATTGGCAATCCCAGTTACCAGATTTGTTGCCCCGGGACCAGACGTGGCAAAGCATACCCCCACTTTTCCCGTAACTCTGGCATAACCATCAGCAGCATGAGCAGCAGCCTGTTCATGACGTACCAAGATATGGCGAAGCTGAGGATATTGAAGTAAAGTATCGTATAAAGGAATAACAGCACCACCCGGGAAGCCAAAAATAACTTCTACTCCTTCTTTTATCAAGCTTTCACATATAATCTGGCCACCAGTCATTTTCATTTTAGATTAGTCCTCTCATCTTTCAAACACAGCTCCTGTACTCGCTGACTGCACCTTCTCCGCATAACGTTTTAAATATCCTGTGTTTATTTTTGGCACAAATGCCTTGAGATTCATTAAACGCTCAGCAATAGCCTTATCACTGAGTTCTACTTCAAGTTTATGATTGGGTATATCAATTTTAATTATATCTCCATCTTTCAGAGCAGCGATAGGACCTCTGCTAGCTGCCTCTGGAGATACATGGCCAATAGCTGCCCCCCGGCTACCACCGGAAAAGCGTCCATCAGTAATCAGTGCTACCTCTTTATCCATACCCATACCACTCAGGAGAGAAGTAGGAGTAAGCATTTCTTTCATCCCAGGCCCGCCTCTGGGTCCCTCATTACGAATGACTACTACATCACCAGGTTTTATATCATGTGCCATAATACCCGAAGTAGCTTCTTCCTCTGAATCAAATATCCTGGCCGGACCCTGATGCACCAGCATCTCCAGAGCTACTGCACCTCTTTTTACCACTGCTCCCTCCGGAGCCAGATTGCCAAACAGCATAGCAATACCACCCGTTTCCGAGTAAGCATTTTCCTTAGTATGGATAACTTTTCTATCCAGAATATCAGCTTCAGCATTAATCTGAGCTAATGACTTACCTGATACAGATTTAGCTTCCAGATTTAATAAGCTATTAAGCTCTTTCATTACACCTGAAATCCCACCAGCCCGATCCAAATCTTCAATTCGATGCTCTCCAGCTGGGCTAAGCTTACACAATTGCGGAGTATTCTCGCTTATTTCATTAATTAAGGACAGTGGAAAATCAATTTCTGCCTCATGAGCTAAAGCGGCAAGGTGTAAAACTGAATTACTGCTGCCGCCTAAAGCCATATCAACTATGAAAGCGTTATAGATAGAGTTCTTATTTATAATATCCCGCGGCCGAACATCATTCCTCACCAATTCCACAACTCTCTGCCCGGCTTTTCTAGCTAACTGACGCCGCCTGCCGCTAACTGCCGGAATAGTTCCGTTACCTACCAAACCCATACCTAAAACTTCAGTTAAACAATTCATTGTATTAGCAGTAAACATTCCCGCACAGCTACCGCAGCCGGGGCAGGCAATTTCCTCCAATTGCTCCATCTCCTCCTCTGTCATCTCACCTTTACTCACCTTGCCCACTGCCTCAAATACAGAAATAAGATCTACTTTCTTAATCTTGCCATTATCAGAAATACTACCTGCCAGCATGGGGCCGCCACTGACAAAAATAGCAGGTATATTTAACCTGACCGCTGCCATCAACATACCGGGGACTACCTTATCGCAATTAGGGATGAAAACTAGAGCATCAAAAGCATGTGCCTCAGCCATTATTTCAATTGAGTCAGTTATTAGCTCCCGACTGGGCAAACTGTATTTCATACCAGTATGATTCATAGCAATACCATCACAAACAGCAACAGTATTAAACTCAAAGGGGATACCCCCACCACTATATACCCCATTTTTGACTTCCCTGGAAATATCCTGCAGGTGTGCATGGCCGGGTACAATCTCAGTAAAGCTGTTAACGATACCTATAAAAGGTTTATCAATATCTTTACGTTGCCACCCTAAAGCATATAATAAAGACCGATGAGGAGCCCTCTCCACACCCCTTTTAATGATATCGCTCTTCACCTTTACCCCCCTTTTACTAACATAATTAAAAACCGCCCGCCGTAGCGGGCGGTTTTATGCTTGAAATTCGCTTCCCTACCAGAATAACATAACATACTGTTTGTCTATTGTCAAACATACTCCATTGTAAACAGTTTAATCTCGAATCGACTGACCTCAGCTAATCATCTTTCCATATCTTTTATCTTATCGACCCGTTTCTGGTGCCTACCACCCATAAAAACACCAGCAAGAAATGCATTAATGATTTCTTTTATTGAATCTTGTTCCTGTTCTTTGCTTGCTCCAAGACATAACACATTAGCATCATTATGCTGACGGCACTGCCTAGCATTTAAAGCACTATAACAAAGAGCTGCTCTGATTCCTTTTATCTTATTAGCGGCAATACTCATACCTATGCCATTGTTGCATATTAGAATACCACGTTCATAATCGCCTTTAGCCACTGCTTCAGCTACGTTTTTAGCAATATCAGGATAATCCACTGCTTCTGTAGTCAGGCATCCAAAGTCCTTATAATCATGCCCTTCGTCATTAATCAGCTTCATTATCAGTCGTTTAAAACTCAATCCTCTATGATCACAACCAATAGCAATGTGCATTACCTATCTATCCTCCTGTTCTAAATAAATGCTACCGCATATTTTTTCAAGTTCTTCTTTTGTTATAGCACCAATTCTTAAAATTACCGGTTTTTCTCCAGTTACATCTACTACAGTGGACTCTATATCTCCCAGGCACTTACCACCATCAATAATTAAATCTATCTTATCACCAAACTGAGAGTAGACTTCATCAGCTGTTAAATTATTTGGTTTACCGCTTAAATTAGCACTCGTGCCGACGATTGGAGATTTCAAACCGTTAATTAGTGCAATAGGAATTGGATGCGCCGGAATACGAACAGCTACTGTATTCCCATTACCAGAAACAATATCAAGAACTGTATCTTTTTTATTTAAAACCAGTGTTATTGCACCAGGGAAAAAACTTTCAGCCAAAAGCCAAGCAACTGCTGATATATTCTTAGCTAATTTATTTATCTCTAGCTTATCCGATAGAAGTAAAGGGAGCGCCATACTAAGCGGTCTTCCTTATAACTGATAAATTCTCTCTACAGATTGATGCAAGTTAGCAGAACAACCAAGCCCATAAACAGTATCAGTAGGAAAAGCAACTGTACCGCCTTTTTTAAGGATAGAAATCCCTTTATCAATCTGCCTTTGAATATCTGCGGGAAGTGCAGCTAACATTATCAATGCTATTTACTAAGAATGCTTATTTCTCCAAGCCAGTATACCATAATCTTGCATTGTAACCAAAATTAGCAGAGTAGCTTAAATTTCTATATTACGTTATTTGGTCATTTAGTGTATAATATTATTTAGCTAAAAATAGATAGTACTAATATAAAAATAAATACTATTGAGAAGTGAATAGCTCAACTTTAAGTCAATAATTAAAAAATAATAATTTACCGAAAGGAAAATTAGTGACAGAAGATAATTCGGAACAGCGCTTAAATGATAGCCTTCGGGTAGTTACCAGCGGCGATATTGAAGTATCTACTTACTTGGAAATTGCCAAAGAAATGGGCGGAGAGCAACCTGTTGCAGCTGAAGAAGCAATATCTAAAGCCAAACGAGAGGCAATTATTGTTATTGATTTTGGCTCACAATACAGTATGCTTATCGCCCGGCGGGTACGTGAGTGCCAAGTATATTGCGAGATAGTACCCCATGATACCCCTTGGGAAAAGATAGCACCACTAAATCCGAAGGGTTTTATCCTATCAGGAGGGCCAGCTAGTGCGTATGATGCTGAAGCACCACTAGCACCAGACTATATTTACGAGAGCCATCTACCCGTGCTGGGTATCTGCTACGGGATGCAGGTGATTACTAAGCAACTTGGAGGAAAGGTTTCACCGGGAATAAAGAATGAATATGGTTCTGCCATCCTTCATTTAAGCGATGTTGATTCTCCATTATTTACTGATTTCCCATCATCTTCTTCAGTATGGATGAGCCATGGCGATAAAGTAGAGGAAGTACCGCCAAGTTTCACTTCTCTGGCTTATACTGAAAATTCACCCATCGCAGTAATTGGTAATAAAAATGGAATGTACGGCATACAGTTTCATCCTGAGGTAGCACATACTCCAGAAGGTAAGACAATACTTAAAAACTTTGTTTATAAAATATGCGGGTGCCAAGGTAACTGGACGATTGGCAATTTTATAGCAGAGAGCACGGCTAGTATTAAAAAGCAAGTTGGTACAGGCAAGGTCATCAATGCTCTCTCTGGAGGCGTTGATTCATCAGTAGTCGCCAGTATCATTCACCGTGCTATTGGGAACCAGCTTACCTGCATATTCGTTAACCATGGTTTACTGCGCCGTGAAGAAGTGGAAAGAACTTTTAACGTATTCCGTCTTAATTTAGGCATGAATATTATTTATGTAGACGCTAGTGAACGGTTTCTTAAACGCTTACAAGGTGTAACTGACCCTGAAGAAAAACGTAAGATTATCGGAGAAGAATTTATTCGCATATTTGAAGAAGAAGCTAATAAATTAGGTAAAGTTGATTTTCTTGCTCAGGGGACTCTTTATCCTGATGTTATTGAGAGTGCTTCTACAGGCAGTAAAGCCTCAGTTAAAATTAAATCTCATCATAACGTTGGCGGACTACCATCCAAGATGACACTTAGCCTGCTTGAACCGCTACGCAACCTCTTTAAGGATGAGGTACGCCAAGTAGGATTAGCTTTAGGCCTGCCCGAAGAAATGGTATGGCGTCAACCTTTCCCCGGACCGGTTTAGCCATTCGTATTATCGGCGAGGTAACCGAAGAAAAACTTGAAATCCTGCGCGGAGCTGACTGGGTGGTTATGAACGAAATTAAATTAGCTAAACTATACCGCCAACTCTGGCAAATATTTGCAGTATTGACCGATGTTAAATCAGTAGGGGTAATGGGTGACTACAGAACCTATAGTTACCTGGTTGCTATTCGTGCCGTAACCAGCGATGATGCCATGACTGCTGACTGGGCACGACTACCTTACGACCTACTGGCACGGATGTCAAACCGTATTGTCAACGAAGTACCCGGCGTAAACCGGGTTGTTTATGATATAACCTCTAAACCCCCATCAACTATTGAATGGGAATAATCCCGAATAAAATTTTTTTAAAGAAAGCTTTAAATACATTTTAACGAAAGAATTATAACAGGAGATAAGAACTGAAGATATTAGTTGTTGGTGGTGGTGCCAGGGAACATACCCTAGTCTGGAAATTAGCCCAGAGTCCAAAAGTAAGTAGTATTTATGTGGCTCCAGGTAATGCCGGTACAGCTCAACTAGCACATAACCTCAATATCAGCTCTACCGATATTGAATCACTTGTTATTGCAGTAAAAGAAAACGGGATTGATCTAGTGGTTGTTGGGCCAGAGGGGCCCCTAGCCGATGGCATTGTCAACCGTTTTCAAGATTTAGGTGTCCCCATTTTTGGTCCCACTAAGGCCGCGGCACAAATAGAAGCAAGTAAAGTCTTTTCCAAAGAATTAATGCAGAAATATAAAATACCCTGTGCTCGCAGTGTTAGCTTTTCTGCATATAATCAAGCAGTAAAGTATGTCCAGCAACAGCAATTACCCCTGGTTATTAAAGCTGACGGACTGGCTGCAGGTAAAGGAGTAATTATTGCTAATTCAATACCGCAAGCTCAGGACGCGCTTAAAATTATTATGAATGACAAAGCCTTTGGCTCTGCTGGAGATAAGATAATTATTGAAGAATGTCTATCTGGAAGAGAAATGAGTACTTTTATTTTCACGGATGGCACTAATATTACTCCATTAATTACTGCCTGCGATTATAAACCGGTGTTTGATGGAAACCAGGGTCCTAATACTGGCGGCATGGGCAGTTACAGCCCCCCGCATTTTTACAAACCAGCACTAGCTAATAAGATAATAAACACCATTATGAAACCAACAGTAGAAGCAATGTACAAAGAAAAAAGACCTTATAAAGGTTTTCTTTATGGT
>JAQTVP010000197.1 GCA_028707015.1 Dehalococcoidales bacterium
GAATTTTGCTGGTAATAATATCACCAATCTCATTCAATGTTTCGGCTTCAACCACAGCGATGATATCATAAGGACCGGTGACAGTATCCACGGATTTCATGCCCTTCATCTTGTGCAGAGCAGTCATGACTTCTTTGTTTTTACCCACTGAAGTCTCGATAAGAACAAATGCTTTTGCAGCCATACATCCTCCTTGAGTGATATGCCGATTTATTCTGGTTTTAGGGTGATTGGATTATAATTGGCAGCCATATTACTGTCAACTGAGCTTGCACGCTTCAAAATGAATACCTATAATGGAAAATTAATATAGCCGTATTCGAGAATATGCCGGGTTTGAATTATACTACCGTTGCTGACCCTATCATGCGTTCGGTACGCCGGTTTACACCTGTTTTTGCCTGCATGCGGACCGGTGATAGAGTGCTGGATGTATGTTGCGGGACTGGAGCGCAAGTTTATGAATATGCCGTACTTGGTTTGCAGGCGGTAGGGATAGATATCAGTCCGCATATGCTTGGATTAAGCAGGTATTATTCTGAAAAATTCGAAGGCTCAAATTTATCTTTCCAAACGGCTGATGCGGCAAGCTTGCCTTTTGATGATGCGGGCTTTGACTTTGCCTCTATATCCCTTGCTCTGCATGAGAAAGAGACGGTTTTGCAAAGCCAAATTATTTTTGAGATGAAACGAGTGGTTAAGCCAGGAGGTAGTCTCATATTTATTGATTTTACCTGTCCTCTTCCGGATAATATATTCAGCTTTGCTATCAAATCCGTGGAGTTTTTGGCCGGGAGTGAGCATCACCGTAATTTTAGGGAATACATGAAACGCGGTGGTCTGGAGGAAATCTTGATGCAGACAGGGCTCAAGAAGATTAAGCAGGCTTATCTCAAAGCCGGCAATATTATGCTCGTGCAAACTGCGGTGGACTGAGCGGTTTGCGTTCAATATGGGTGTTAGTAGTATAATAGAGAAGTTTATGTTGCAGATAAATGTAGCACAAATGCTCAAGGGGGCGATTGGCGCTGAACGGGTCCTGGCAGTCGATGACACATTGGAGATAACCGGATATGGGTTGAGCCATGCCACCGGCACAGTCAAGCTCACCCGTACCAATCGCAGCGTGCTGGTTCAGGGAGAACTGCATACCGGCGTAGAAGTCAGTTGTGCTCGCTGTCTGGAGCTATGTAGCTGTCCTTTGAAGCTCAATATAGAAGAGGAGTATTTCCCTATTACAAATGTCAACAGCGGGGTTCCTTTGCCTTCACCCGATGAGGTTGATGCTTTTATGATAGATGAACATCTAATACTGGATTTAAGCGAAGCAGTCCGCCAGTATACACTTCTGTCTATCCCTATGAAACCCTTGTGCCGGGTGAATTGTCCCGGTATCAGTGTTAATACAAAAACGACTTAGATAATTGGAAACGGAGTAAATTATGCCACCACTACCGAAGAGAAAAATTGCCCATGCCCGTCAGGAAGAAAGGCGTAGCCAACTAAAGCTTAAGGCGCAGTCCCTGGTGGATTGCCCCCAATGTCATACGCCAAGGCTTCCGCATCGTGCCTGCCCCAATTGCGGCACTTATGATGGGCGTGAGGTCCTTGAAATCAAAACTAAAACCCCCAAAAAGAACAAGACCGAATAGCTAATTCAGTTTCTAAACGGCTGATATGTTCAGGGAATCTCAATGACTGATTCTTGTATTATGGCTTTTGTTTTTCCGGGTCAAGGCTCTCAATTTGCAGGCATGGGGCGTGACCTCTATGCGGAGTTTGAGCCAGCCAGAGAGGTATTCAAAGAAACAGACGCAGCGCTGGGATTTCCCTTATCCCATCTGTGCTTTGAAGGTCCGGAGGAAGAGCTCACTCAGACAGTCAATGTTCAGCCGGCTATTGTGACCATGAGCCTGGCTATACTGGCTGTAATAAGACAATATAAAAACACCGTTATGCCGCTTTTTGTAGCAGGCCATAGTTTGGGAGAATATACGGCTTTGTCCGCTGCCGATATACTGGGAATACCTGAGACTGTAATTCTGGCACGCAAACGGGGCGAATTGATGCACCGTGCTGGTTTAAAGAAACCCGGCGCTATGACGGCTATTCTGGGGCTGTCTGATATCGTGGTTTCTGAAATATGCAGCCAGGCCGGGGTGTATATTGCCAATTATAACTGTCCCGGACAACTGGTTATTAGTGGAGAAAGCCACAAAATCAACCATGCCATGGAATTAGCATCATCACGGGGAGCCATTAAAGTGGTGGCACTTCGTGTAACCGGCGCTTTTCACACGGTCGAGATGCAACCTGCTGCCGATGAACTGGAAACTGTCCTTCAAGGAATATCTTTTAATAAGCCTTCTGTGCCGCTAATTGCTAATACCGATGGCGTTTCTCTTGTCACGGCGGACCAGGTAAAAACCGAACTCGTCAAACAGATGTGCCATGCGATACAATGGCAAAAATCTATTGAATATATGTTATGCAATAGCGTTGATACTTTTGTGGAGATCGGACCGGGACGAGTGCTTTCAGGCCTCATAAAGCGTATTGCCCGCGAAGCTCGTGTTATAAACATTGCCGATGTTTCAGGGCTTAAAGACTTCCTGAATAAAGAGTAAAATTATGCGTTTGACGGGTAAAATAGCTCTGGTTACCGGTGCCAGTCGTGGCATAGGTAAAGCTATCGCTCTCAGATTGGCACAGGATGGAGCAAAACTGGCCATAAACAATCTTGATATTGAAACCGCCGAGACAGTGGCTGCTGAAATTAACGCACTCGGCGGAACGGCTCTGGCAGTGGCTGCTGATGTCAGTTCGGCCGATGAAGTCAATGATATGATTGAGGCCATTATCAGTACTTATGGCAGCATCGATATTCTGGTAAATAACGCCGGCATCACCCGCGACCAGTTAGTATTACGCATGGCCGATGATGATTGGGATAGAGTCCTGGCGGTGAATCTCAAGGGGGTTTTCCTTTGTACAAAGGCAGTCCTCAAGAATATGCTGAAGACGCGCTGGGGGCGCATTATAAATATGGCCAGTATAGTCGGGCTTACAGGCAATGCCGGGCAATCAAATTATGCGGCTTCTAAAGCCGGTATCGTAGGCTTCAC
>JAQTVP010000030.1 GCA_028707015.1 Dehalococcoidales bacterium
TTATATTAGGAGAAATTATCGATGAGCTGTAGTTTATTCCAAAAATTCTTGATTAGCAGTGACAGCCTGCATGTATACGCAGCTAATAAGCTAATATTTACTTCTGACAAGACTCATTTAATACCTTTACTTGAATATATTAACCAGTTTTCTCCCTTTCATCAGGAAGTAACAATTATTGATAAGATAATGGGGAACGGCGCAGCGCTGCTATCTGTTTTAGCTAATAGTAAGGAAGTTTACAGCCCGTTAGGCAGCCAACTGGCCATCAATACACTGGATAAATACAAAATAAATTATCATATAACGAATATAACCCCCTATATTAAAAAAAATCACAGTGAAGAAATGTGTCCTATGGAGAAACTTTCCCTGCATAAAGATCCGGAGGAATTCTATACTGCGATTATCAATCTGACCCATTGACTCTGGTTAAGGAGATACCAAAAGAGTTTATTTAATGTAAAAACAGCAGGGGATATCTACATTTCTTTTATTATCCGCGAGTTAAAATCATCTGTTAAAGGGGAAGGCACTATTGAAATATCGACGTTTTGGGAAGCTAAACTGGGAAGTATCAGCACTTGGCTTTGGTGCCATGCGTTTACCTACTATTGACGATAACAAAAGCACCATTGATGAACCGGAAGCTATTGAAATGATACGATACGCCATTGACCATGGTGTCAATTATCTAGATACAGGCTATCCATATCACCAGGGGAATAGTGAGAAACTGGTTGGCAAAGCATTAAAGGATGGCTACCGTGATAAAATAAAACTGGCCACCAAATTACCGGCAAGGTTTGTTGAATCAGCACAAGATTTTAACCGTTATTTCAACGAACAACTGGAACGGCTGCAGATGGAGAAGATTGATTTCTACCTTCTGCATGGCTTAAACGGGCAACGTTGGCGGATGATGCGAGATTTTGGTATATTAAAATGGGCTGAAGAAAAAATGGAACAGGGTAAGTTTGATTACTTTGGCTTCTCCTTTCACGATGACTATCAAGCTTTTAAAGAAATTGTAGATGCTTACGATAACTGGGCTCTCGCCCAGATTCAGTATAATTATATGGATGTATATTTTCAGGCAGGCCGCCGCGGAATAGAATATGCAGTCAATAAAAACTTAGCAATTGTCGTAATGGAACCGCTGCGAGGTGGGCGACTTAGCAAGCAACCACCACCATCAGTAGGGAGGATATTAGATACTGCCCCACACAAACGCACCCCTGCGGAGTGGGGACTGCTTTGGATATGGAACCAACCAGAAGTTTCAGTAACACTTAGTGGCATGAGCACAATGGAACAAGTCAAAGAAAATATAACTACCGCAGATAATTCCGTACCAGGCATGCTCACATCTGAGGAGCTGTTTCTTATTAATGAAGTGCGGGATGCTTATAATAAGTTAAATCCTGTTCCATGCACTGGATGCAAGTATTGTATGCCTTGCCCCAATAATGTAGAAATACCACAAATCCTCCAGATATATAATGAGGCGATAATGTATGAGGATCTTCCGGGAGGACAGCTACGCTATAATAATCCTGACATGCTCAAAGAAGAATTCCGTGCCGACCAGTGTGTGGAATGCGGGGTATGCCTGGAAGCTTGCCCGCAGAAGATATCTATCATAGAATGGCTAAAGAAGGCACAGGAACTACTTAAACAATAGTAATAAGCCAGAAATAAAGAAGTTATATTAATTTACCTGTAAGCAAACAAATCCAGGTATATTATTAAGTACTAAATAGATTCCATTAATTACATTAGTGTAATATTTAGTTACCTGAACAAGGCTTTTTTACCAATAACTTCTTGCCTTATATACCAGCCCCGCACCAGATCAATTACCTCATCGGGATGATCACAGACCATTAATAGATTGAGGTCTTCTTCAGAGATAAACTTCTTGGCAAGTACAACATTCCGTAACCAATCAATAAATCCCTCCCAGTATTCACTGTGATATAAAACTACCGGAAAAGGCTTTATCTTTTCTGTCTGCATTAATGTTAATACCTCAGTTAATTCATCAAGTGTTCCCATTCCACCCGGCATTATGATAAATGCAGTAGCATATTTTACCAACATTACTTTACGGATAAAGAAATGGTTAAATTTTATTGACTTCGTCGTATAATCATTGCATTCCTGTTCTTCCGGCAATTCAATATTCAAACCAACTGATGTGGTCCCTGCCTTATAAGCACCTTTATTGGCTGCCTCCATCACTCCAGGTCCGCCACCAGTTATGATTGAGAAACCCATCTCTCCAAGACGCTGTGCTATTTCTACTATCTCGCCATATAGTTTATCTCTAACCTTAAGCCGTGCTGACCCATACATAGTTATTGCCGGTTCTATACCGGTAAGACTATCAAAACCCTCTACCAATTCCCCGATGATCCTGAACATACGCCAGGATTCTTCCTTAGCTAAATCATTTATTTCATATCCTTTTGGCATATTACACCCCTTAAATTAGATCAAAGAACATAACCTTATTAACAGCTATTCCAGCAGAGCTTCTGTTCTATACTCCGGCACTAGTACATTCCAACCCATTTTATCACTTAGATATTTACCAAAACATTGCGCTGAACTAGATTCCCCATGAGTAACAAAAACTCGCTTAGGAGCGCTGGTTAAGCCATCAAACCATTTTAACAGATCATCTCTATCAGCGTGAGACGAAAATCCGTTTATCTGGGCTATTTTTGCCCGCACCGGATAAGTTTGTCCCAATATTCTGACTTTCTCAGCTCCATCTATAATCTGCCTGCCTAGTGTACCAATTGCCTGATATCCCACAAAGAGTATGGTGCTATCTTCTCGGGAAATATTTGTCACCAGATGATGTTTCACTCTACCCCCATTACACATACCTGAACCAGCGATAATCATAATAGTTCCCAGCATTTCATTAAGCGCTTTGGATTCATCTGAAGTCTGCACCATTTTTAAACCGGGAAAAGTAAAAGGTGATTTATTTTGATTAATGAGGCTGGACATTTCTTTATCAAACAACTCAGAGTGACGTTTGAATACTTCAGTAATTTTTATAGCCATCGGGCTATCCAGAAATACCATCATTTGGGGTATACGGTTTTGAAGCAACAATTCATTCATATGGTATAGAATCTCCTGACTCCGCTGCAGGGCAAAACTAGGAACAACTATATTTCCACCGGCTTTCCATGTTGAGTTTATAATTTCAGCTAGAACATCGCTGATATCTGCCGGTTCATCATGTAATCTGTCCCCATATGTTGATTCAATTACAATATAATCTATCTCGCGGAATATGCTCGGATCTTTTAAAATCGGTCTATCTCTACTGCCGACGTCTCCGGAAAATAAAATAGTACGGCTTTCTCCATCCTGATTTACACTAATTTTTATCATGGATGAACCAAGAACATGGCCTGCATCATAAAACGAAGCTTTCAATCCATCCCCCAATGAAATGGATTCTCCATATTTCGCCGGTTCAAAATAGGCAAATGAAGCTATAGCATCATTTGCGGTATATAACGGAATCTCCGGATAAGGACCTTTCCTGCTTTCCCGTTCGTGTCTCTGTTTTTTAAACGCTGCATCTTCCTCTTGCAGGTGTGCGGAGTCCAGAAGTATTATCTGAGCAATTTCAGAAGTGGCAGCAGTACAGTAAATTTCACCACTGAAACCATCGCGAACCAGTTTAGGAATATACCCGCAGTGATCAACATGAGCATGAGTCAGCAGAACAGCATTTAAGGAATCAGGCGGTACTGGGAATGGTTCCCAATTCCTGTATAAATAATCTCTCTCCTGATAAAGTCCACAATCCACCAATAGTCTGATGTTATTGGCTTCTAAGAGATAACGGGAACCAGTAACATTACGGGCTGCGCCCAAGAATGTTAACTTAATCTGCAAACTTTTTCCTCCAAACTAAATTTTTTACTATTTACCACACTTGAGCAAATAACAGGTTACTACAAGTAATTCTGCTAAAATGAGTATTGTTTTAAGCCATAATTTCACAGGGCAATGGCTGCGGCAGTAAAGTTTAATTAAAATAAAGATAGCCCGGTAAAGAAAAAGCGCCTTATAAACTATTAATTATTACTCCACCGTAACACTTTTAGCTAAATTTCGTGGAAAATCTATCGGGCAATCTCTTTCTCGAGCAGTATAGTAAGCAAGCAACTGGAGGGCTACTGTATTAACCACCGGAGAAAATATGGGATCAACCCGAGGTACCGTAATAACCATATCAACAAATTCTTTAATAGCTTCATCTCCATCCCCAGTTAATGCTATCAGAGGAGATTTTCTAGCTTTTACCTCTTTAATATTGGTTAATATAGACTCATAAGTACTATCCTGCCCCGTAATAGTAATTACCGGCGTATTTTCCCCCAATAAAGAAAATGGACCATGTTTTAGCTCACCAGCGGCATAACCCTCAGCATGGATATAAGATATCTCTTTTAATTTTAATGCTCCTTCCAAAGCTATCGGATAATTTAATCCCCGGCCAATGAAGAAAACATTTTCAAATCTGGCAAGATAACGTGCACATTGCAGGATATCCTCCCCATTATCTAGCATCCATTGAACCTTACTGGGCAATTGCCTTAATTCTAAAAGAATGTCAGCTAATCTTTTAGCATCCACTTTAGAATAGGACATCGCTAACCAGTATAGCACCATGAGCTGTGCAATAAAGCTTTTGGTAGCAGCTACACTTATCTCAGGACCGGCTCTAGTATAGATTGTCTGATCAGCAATTCGACTGATACTACTGCCTACCACATTAGTAACAGCTACTACATGGCATTGCACTCCCTTCAGTTTTCTGATAGCTTTAAGCACATCTGCCGTCTCCCCGGATTGAGAAATGACAAAAGCTAAAGTTTTCTCCGGAGTTTGACCATAACAGCTGAACTCAGAGGCTATTTCAACTCTCACCGGGACACCAACCAGATCCTCCATAATATATTTCCCTACCAGTCCTGCGTTATAAGAAGTACCGCAGGCTAATATAAGTATAGACCTATCATCCTCTCTCAAATTTTCTAAATCAACTATCGGTTCAGACATTTGAGTATATTCAGAAAGAGTATCCCGTATTACTTTGGGTTGCTCGTGAATTTCCTTAAGCATAAAGTGTTCGTAACCCGCTTTTTGCGCCGCTTCCACACTCCATAAAATCTTATGCTCTTCTCTATGAATTTCCAAGCCGTCTTTTTTTATTTTTATGCCATCTCCAGTAATTACCCCAATATCACCATCGTCCAGATAAATAACCTGATTAGTATAATCCAGAATTGCCGGCACGTCTGAGGCAACAAAAGTTTCCCTGTCACCAACACCAATAATCAACGGGCTATCTTTCCGGGCAACTACTAGTTTATTTTCACCAGCGCCTATTACGGCGATAGCATAAGATCCCTGGATATCAAGCAAAGCAAGCTCTACCGCTTTTTCTAAATCACCTTTGTAATACTTCTCAATAAGGTGTGGTATTACCTCTGTATCCGTATCGGAAACAAATTCATGACCGTCATTAATTAATTTCTGCTTCAAAACCGGGTAATTAGTAATAACACCATTGTGGACTACAGCAATATTACCAGTACAATCAAAGTGAGGATGCGCATTTACCCGCGTCGGCTCACCACAAGTAGCCCATCTGGTATGGCCAATACCAACTGTTCCGATAATTTGAGGCGCAATTTCTTTCATTTCGGCAACTCTCAGTACATTTTTATATGACTTAATGCCATTACTCACTACAGCAATACCACAGGAATCATAGCCTCTATATTCCAGCATACTTAAGGCACTAAGCAAAATAGACTGAGCTTGTTTATCTCCGATATAACCAACAATTCCGCACATAACTAAAACACCAAGCTCTTATCAGGCAATCTCCCGCTAATTACTTTCAATGCCTGAACTTGACAGTGATTACCCAGAATAACTCCCGGCTGGGCAACAACATTACTCGCCAGATTACACCCTTCTCCAAGTATTGCTCCAATATTTACCAAACGATGTTCATTAATTTTAATATCAGCCGGACCGCTGCAAGCAGAAAAGTGGCCCTTGATAACACACCCATTATCAATAATCGAATCCTGTATTATGCACCCTGGGCCAATATCAACATCATTACCAATAACACTGTTTTTTATGGTACTAAATGGTGAAATAACAACATTATCACCAATACTGGTAGCTGGCAGGATACACACACCAGGCCCTATATCACAATTATTCCCGATAACTGCCGGTCCCACCATATACGAACCAGACCGTAGTAATGTATCTCTCCCAACTGATACCAGACCGTTTAGTGAAACACCTGATTCAATAGTACCGCCCAGATTACCTTTAATCCGGCGCAGAATGACATCATTAAGATTTAAAATATCCCACGGATAGACTACATCAAGCCAAAGACCGTTTGTTTCCTGAACACTAACGGGATATCCTTTTGCTATCATTGTATTTAAAACGTCAGGAATATCCAGCTGATTCTCAATAAAATTAAAAATGTCTCTGGTAAAGGCATATATTCCGGTATTAACTGCATTACTTTTAACCACTCCAGGTTTTTCCACAATTTCCTTTACCTTATTATTCTCTATAGTTACTACCCCATACCCAGATGGATTACCTGTTCTCTTTACTATTAAAGATTCAGGCTCTGTGTTTACAAACTGTGCAATTGTATCAGCCTCAATCAAATTATCTCCGGATATAACCAGAAACTCATTTTCAGTTACGTCCTTAACCTGTGCCAGAGCATGCGCTGTACCCAATTGCCTTTCCTGGATAATATAGTTTATATTAACTCCAAACTGTGCGCCTGATCCTAAACAATCAAATATCTGCTCCCTTCTGTAACCGACAACGAGCACAATGTTACGAATACCATTTTGAGCTAACGATTCAACTACATACTGTAAAATAGGCTTACCAGCGATAACTAACATTACCTTAGGCTTATTAGCAGTAAATGGCCTGAGCCTCTGCCCCTCACCTGCAGCCAGAATCACTGCCTGATTCATTCATCACCTCTTAAAATATCTTTGAGTCCGATAAAATAGACCCGCCAACTATAGCCCCCGGCCCGATATGAGTATTATCACCAATCATACTACCAACATCAATACAGGCATTAATTCCTGTTTGTACATTATCTCCAATAATTGCCCCTAGTTTACGCCTCGCAGTATTTATACCAGCTATATTAATATTTTTCTTATCCAATCTGAGATTAGCAATCTTGGTACCAGCGCCCAAATTACATCCCGCTCCAATAACACTGTCACCCAGGTAATTGTGGTGCGGAATTTTACTACCCTTCATAACTATAGAATTTTTAATCTCTACAGCACTGCCAATATGACAATTATCACCGATAGCGGTAGCAGGACGAATGTAGCAATTTGGCCCGATATCACAATTCTGCCCGATTACCACCGGACCCACGATATAGGAACCCGACCTAACAAGTGTATTTTCACCAATATATACTGCACCCTTGATTACCGCATTATCCTCCACTGTACCCCGGTTCTGTGATTTAATTCTCCCCAAGAGCGATTCATTTGCGGTTAGTAAGTCCCACGGATAACTGAGGTTAAGCCAATAACTAATCTCCTGATAAGAAACGTGATGTCCCCCCTCTATTAGCATCTGTAGAGCATCAGTTATCTCATATTCCCCCCGCTGTGATTTAGAAATCTGGGATATGCCATCAAATATATCCGGAGTAAATAAATATAGCCCGGCATTTGCCATTCGTGAGGGAGGCTTTTCTGATTTTTCGTGAATACAAACAATGCTATCTCCTTTAATCTCTACTACTCCCAAATCTCTAGCATTCTCTACCTCAAACAAACTCATCGTATTATCGTTCTTATTGATTAAGCTGTTAATATCTTTTTGATTAACAATAATATCTCCATTTATCACCAGAAAATTACCATTAACCAAACTTTCAACCATCATAATTGCATCCGCCGTACCTAATTGCTTCCTTTGTGTTGAATAGGCTATATTTACCCCCCACTGTTCACCATCACCAAAGTAATCCCGCACTTGTTCATCACGATAGCCAACTACGAAGATAAAATCTCTAATACCCGCATTCTTGGCTTCTATCAGCAAATGTTCTAAGATAGGTTTATTAGCTAAAGGCAACATCGTTTTCGGTCTGGTATACGTTAGAGGACGCATCCGGCTCCCTTCTCCAGCAGTTAATATAATTGCCTTCAACTTACTCTCCCTTATTCCTCCCAGAGGATTCCCTGATTATCCTGATAGCTTCATCATACAGCTGGTGCAGTCTTACTTCATTCTTCGCTTCAACCGTTATTCTTATTTTTGGCTCAGTACCCGAAGCCCTGATTAGTAACCAGCCATCTTCAAAATTAAGTTTAATACCATCTTTATTATTCACCGATAATGCCTTCATATTCATTAAACGCTGTTCCAAGTCAGGCATTATTATCCCTTCACTGCCAATATTACCCCGGAGGAGCGGATATTGGGGAATATTATCAACCAAATATGATAGTTTCTGCCGTACAGCTATCGCCGCCAAACGGACGGCGGCATAAATACCATCGGGACATAGTGAGATATTAGAGAATACCCAGCTGCCTGATGGCTCGCCACCAAACTTTCCGCCCTTTTTAAGTTCCTCTGAAATATAGTTATCTCCAACACTGGTTCTAATAACATTAAGACCCGTTTCATCAATTGCCATCGAGGCATCTATGGTAGTAATCACCTCTTTTACTCCTAATTCTTCAGCGAAAAGAACCAGTAACTTATCTCCCGGGATAAATCGGCCCTTATCATCCACTGCCATCATCCGATCTGCATCCCCATCATGAGCAATACCCAAATCAGCCCCATGTTCACTTGTTGCCTGCATTAAATTATTCAGATTTGCTTCAGTTGGTTCAATAGGATGAGGAAAGAAACCACTTGGATAACAGTTTAGTGTAACCACTTCACAGCCAAGTTTTTTCAGCAGGTACGGAGTAATTACCGACGCAGCGCCACAATCACAATCCAGTACTACTTTTAATTTCAAACCATCAGGAAAATCGCGCTCTATACGTTGAATGTGTTCTGCAACTGCCCTGTTATAAATATTTCCGGATCCCATTTTATCCCATGAAACAGCTGATAAGGAATCAGTAGCAACCATTTCCTCTATTTGCTGCTGCTGGTCATAATTAAAGGCAGACCCGTCAGGATTTAAAAGTTTTATACCATTATATTTGGGAGGATTGTGTGATGCCGTAATCATAGCCGCAGCATCAAATTCTCTAGCAGCCAAAGCAAGCGTTGGTGTTGGGATTATTCCAGCATCAAAACTATTCGAGCCAGCAGTAAGGAGACCGGAAATAAAAGCATGTTTCATAGCTTCACCAGAAGTTCTAGTGTCAGAGCTTACTATAACATTACTATATAATTTTCCAACTGCCAGTCCAACTTTCAGGGCTAACTGAATCAAATTACTATCGGCAACTCTCCGTATTCCAGATGTGCCAAATAACCGCATATTGGTTAAAATTTTAATCGTCATCAGGCTAGATGTCAATATAAAAACGATAATAAATTAGTATAGAGACAGCAGTAAACAAGATATCCTCAATAAATCCAGCTGAATATCTTTGACATATAATAGTCAAGGTATTAATATAGATATTGCTAAATAACAGATAATTCAAGTGTGAGGAGGAGTCTGGGTAATGGTAATTGATGTTACAGATCAGGATTTCGAAGAGAAAGTTATAAAGTCTGCATTACCGGTATTAGTGGATCTGTGGGCACCCTGGTGTGGACCCTGCAAAATGGTTGCTCCCATTGTTGAAAAATTATCTAATCAGTATGATGGAAAATTTATTTTTTGCCGTCTGGATATTGATGAGAACCCTCAAACAGCCGCCAAGTACATGGTTAGAGCTATACCAACACTAATGTTCTTTAAAGATGGATCAGCAATAGACACTGTTGTCGGTGCTGTACCGGAACGCACCCTACAAACTAAAATTGATGAGCTACTCCAACCCGGTGTATAGTAATATTTCCTTTATGTGATGGATTGTGCTTTTTCCCTCCAGAATAGCATCAGCGAGTCCCTGAAATCTAGTTAACATCTACACATAAGTAGAGGTTCTGGTAAACTTCACCTTGTCCTTTCTTATACAGCAGGAATTCTACTTTTTGGTTATCTCCTCTCTTGTCTGGAGTAAAACACAGTATCTCTTCCCACTTTTCATTATGGTCGAGCACTACTGGGTTAACCTCATTATCTTTAATTCCCGCAATTATTACCTCTAGCACATAGGTCACAGTTTCATGTTGCCGATTAATAATGCCAACTGTAACCTCACCCTTTTCCCCTAATGTTAAAACCTCAGGATAGTTTTCAACACTGTATCCAGTTCCTTTAAGATAAAACTCAGTAAAACTATCCTCCGCCTGAGGGCCAGCGTAAGTATAACTGATTACACCGAATAACCCTAATAAAACTATTATCAGAATAATAGACAGTGTCTTATTCCAATTTCTGCTTATCAATATATAATACCTCTCTTCTTCCCGTCACAAATCCCTTCAAAGTATAAAATAAAACCAGTATTAAGACTATAATCCATAATCACACTATGTTTCATAAGCGTTATTCTAAACATAATTGAATAAAGAGTAGGATATACTATTTATTTTAGTTATAAGTAAGACGTATCATTTAACAGGTTTATTATCACTCCACGATCATGCGTCTGCAATATACTCAGCGATGCATTATCAATACGAAACTGCCTCCAGTATTCAAAATCCAGCTTTAGTAAGCAACAGATCAGCACCCGCAAGGCGCCATTATGAGAAACCACGAGGATAGTCTGTGATGATTTATATTTTTTCAGCCTATCCAAGAACTTACGCGTCCGCTCAATAAATTCCATAAAACTTTCCCCGCCGGGAAATACCATCGTGCGAAAATTGAAGCCAGAAATTGATTTAGCCACTTCAGGATAACGCTGATTAATTTCCTCAAATTTTAAACCTTCAAGATAGCCATAGTTCATTTCCCTTAATTCAGAACACTCGATAATATCCACATTATTATCAGAAGTAATAATCTCAGCCGTTGATAAAGCCCGCTTTAGGTCACTGGAGTAAACCGCATCAAATTTCTCACCGGCTAAACGCCCGCACAATCTTTCAGCTTGTTTAAATCCGCTCACACTCAGATCAATATCACTATATCCCATAAAACGCCGGGAACTATTAAATTCGGTGATACCATGTCTTACTAAAAATAACCTTGCCAAAAAGCACTCCTAGCCAGATTTTGTATTGCCTTTAATTATGAACGTAAAAGTAATAGGTGCGGCACGTCCAATATTCTACCAAATAAATAATGAGGCTGAAAGAGAAACTTAAATTTCTTTACGCTGTAAAATCACCCGAGCCAGAAAGAGACAAACAATAATTATTACCAAGCTCATTCCCATTGCTCCCCAGGAATTACTATTACCACCTGCAAGCAATTCTGTCCCCCAGTTTATTAATTTACCCGGCAAATAGCTCCCAACCCATGGAATCTGAACCAGTAATGCCTGTCCAATCAATACAACTAATGCTACCCCGCCTGCCGCCAGCTGGCTCGTGAAAATACTGGAAAACAGCAGTGTTACCGAAATACAGAGCATTAAAAACAACACCAGCAATAAGTTTAAGAAAATGAAAGCAGATATATTAACCTCACCCAGAAGTAGCACAGTATAAATATAACAAATAATAGAGGCGATAGCGATTGCGATTGCAGAACTAATAGCTATGGCTACCATTTTAGCAAAAATAAAAGCCCCCCAGGCCACTGGTTTACTCAGCGTCATTGCCGCGGTACCGCGTCCTCTTTCCTGAGCTATAGCTCCCATAGTAATCATAACTACAACCAGCACTCCAACCTGAGCAATAGTTCCGGTATATTCCTCTAATGCCTGCAACGCCGTTGGCACAGGATAATTTATTAAGATATCCTCTCCCGCAAGTTTCATAATTTCCGGCATATATTTGAGGAGTAAAGGTGTAGTTACACCAAATACAAAAAATACCACCGTTATAATGAGCAGTTTATGTGTTTTTAATTGCTCTTTAAGCTCTTTTTTCAATAAAGCAATGAAACCTGTCAATCATTACCCCCATTATCTATCAGCTCTATAAAAATATCTTCTAGGCTTGGTAACGTTAATTCATAACGTAGTAGGGTTAGTCCGCTTTCCGCAATTATCTTCGGTAATTCCAGTTTAGCTTTGGCCAAGTCACCAGCCTGAATACGAAGAGCAGAAGTGCCATTAACTACCACATCTTCAGTTTTTGTCAGCTACGGTATATCACTTATCATAGTAACAAAGGTGGCTGTATTTCCCTCAAACTCGAGTTCAAAGACAGAACGGGCATACCGCTGACGTAGTTCCTCTACCCCGGATTTAATAACTAATTTACCCTGGTAAATAATACCA
>JAQTVP010000198.1 GCA_028707015.1 Dehalococcoidales bacterium
CTTTTATACAAGGGCCGCCTGATCCAGTGACCATATTATAATTATTTTTTAAATTTGCAGTCAAACGATCTGAAGATGATCTGGAAAACGTAGTTGCCTAAGTACCTAAGTATATGACATATAACCTATATAGCACTATTTAATAATTTACAACTGACTGGTATAATATCTATGGTTCATTTAGCCATGGTAATACGATATGACCATTAGTGCGGACAGTCTTGGTAAATTGCGATATTTTACCGGAGTAGAATACGACCGGTTATCAAGTCTGCCACAGCTTTTCAATCAGAGATCATTTTTAAAAGGACAGACAATTGTATCCGAAGGTGATCATGAGAAGAACCTGCATTTTGTCAATTCTGGTGTTGTTAAAGTGTTTAAAACCTCATCGGAAGGTAAGGAACAAATAATTAAGATTGTAAGACCGGGCGAGTCGTTTAATGATATAACCGTATTCAGTTCAGGTCCAAGTCCCTACAGCGTGCAGGCACTTGGTAATACGATTGTTTACTGGATACATAAAGATAATTTAATTCCGGTTATGGAAAAAAACTGGAGGGTTGCACAAAATGCGTTTGAGGTAGTGGCCGGGCAGGCGCGACTGCTGCTCAGTTTAATTGAGGATCTGTCTTTTAAAAATGTTACCGGTAGAGTAGCGAAGATATTGCTTCAAACTTCGCCGCCCGGTCCGGACGGTTTTCAGAGGCTGACACAGTATGAGATGGCTGCAATGGCCGGGACAGCAAGGGAAGTGGTCGGCAGATCGCTGAAAAACCTTGAAGAAATTGGTGCCATTAAGCTTGAAAGGCACAGGATAGTGATAACTAATAAGGAGTATTTAAATCAACTTGCAGGTTTGAGTTAAGGTGACATAAGTTACAGAATACGTCGCTATGTGCGGTTAATATTTGATATACGGGCTTTTGAGGTAATTGATTTGTCTATTATGCCGATCTTTGATCCAACAAGATGCGATGGTTGTGGTCTTTGCGTTACAGTATGCAGGTGTGGGGCATTGGTCATGGAAGATAGCATAGTGTCAATTATTGAAGTGGATAATTGTGGCTGGTGTACCGATTGTGAACTGGTATGCGAGACAGGGGCATTACAGTGCCCTTATGAGATAATACCCATAGAAAGTTGATAGCCGGTTAATTAATTCGCTCTATAGTATCCTTTTCTGCCTTCAGTCTCAGATCCATTATTTGCAACCGTTTTTCATTGTCGCCTTTATAATTTTTGAGACCTAAGTCGCTTACTTCCACATATCTGCAATGTACTATAGGAAATTGGAACTAATAATTTGTTAATAATATTAAGTTAAAGTTTATTGAATACGTTTATCACACACTTCAGATTGTGTGGAAGAAGGTGATATAAATGGCGAAATTAAAAGTAGGCGTTAAAGATATCGATAAAATCAGCACGAGAGATGATTCTGCGGAATTGAAGGATGATTTTAAAATTATTGAGGAATTATATATCAAGCCGGAAATCGATGACATGGTATATAAGGATAGTAAAAAAGGCAGGGATATCGGTGATGACACGGTGGCCCTGTATATAGCTGAATGTAGTAAAACTCCCCTGCTTAAGGGCAGTGAGGAAAAATTACTTAGCAGCCGTATGGAATTAGCTAATTATCTATCTCATTTGACTAAACCATCTTCACATAAAATTAGCGGCAAGCCTTCCGAGGTCGAAATTATTAAATTGCTGATCACGAGGCTGTCAGGTTACGCTAATCTCATGGAGAAGATATTCAAACTGTACAGAGTAACCAATGGGTCGAAGCTATCAGGGAAATTATCTCACGAAACGTTAAAAGCCAATATTGACGCAGTAATTGAGGCTGATCTTATACAGTTTGTGGTTAAAAACGATCATGTTGATAACGATGAAGCAATACAGAAAATTACGGAGATAGCGGTACTCATTCGGTTAATACCCTGGCAGATTATCGACGGTTACAGTGTTGTCAAAACAATACCTGATTTAAAAGATATTGCTGAGAAAGCAGAATTCGGCAAATATCTTGAAGCTAATAAAAGCAGGCTCATCGACCATTTTGAAAAGATAAGGAAATCCGGTCGCGAGTCAGCTGAAAGCATGATAAAAGCAAATCTGCGTTTGGTATTGAGTATGGCTAAAAAATACAGAGCACGTGGCATGCCGCTCTCCGATCTGATCCAGGAGGGCAATATAGGGCTGATGAGGGCCGTTGAGAAGTTCGATTACAGACGCGGGTTTAAGTTCAGTACTTATGCTACCTGGTGGATACGGCAAGCTATAAACCGTGTTATATCGGATCAATCCAGGACTATAAGGCTGCCGGTACATACGGTAGAGACGATCACAAAGATGAACAATGCCCGTCAAAAGTTGTTGCAGAACCTGGGACGCAAGCCAACCAGTGATGAAATAGCTACTGAAATGGGTGTTGACTCTGATAAAATAGATTGGTTGGTCAGTATCCTGTATGCCGAGCCGGTATCTCTGGATATTCCTATTGGTGATGATGATAGCCAGTTGGGCGATTTTATACAGGATGAAGTTAGTCCTGCTCCCGAGGAAGAAGCTGCTCAAAATATGCTGCGGCAGCAATTTAGAGATATATTGTCTTCGCTTTCAGATAGAGAAAGAAAAATTATAGAAATGCGTTACGGGCTGGATAATGAGCAGGGGCTTACTTTAAAGGAGGTTGGAAACGAGTTTGGCCTGACACGTGAGCGAATCAGGCAAATAGAGAAGGAAGCATTGGCCAAACTCAGACATCCGAGCCGGAGCCGAAGGTTAATAGATTATCTGTCCTGATCTACTGCTAAGGAATTATTGAAAACCCGCAGGGTTGTAAGCCTGCGGGTTTTTATTTTATGCTATTTAAAGACTCATAATTAATTGCTATGAGATTATGAAATATAGAAGGCTGATATGAATGAGAGCACGATCCTCATAGTTGAAGATGATGCTACCCTGAGGGAAGTGCTTCAGTATAACCTTCAAAGGGAAGGTTATAGGATATTAGTTGCCGTGGATGGTGGTGCAGCGCTTGAAATAGCCCACAACAGTAAACCTGATCTCATGTTACTGGATCTGATGCTGCCGGTGATGGGG
>JAQTVP010000199.1 GCA_028707015.1 Dehalococcoidales bacterium
GACTTTCTCCGCTTTGGCCAATCCCCACTATAGCTGATCTCTGAGTAGTTCCATCTATCCAGTCTCCGTATTGTTTTTTACCTGCAACTTCGCCCCATATCTTTTCCTGTGTTTCAAAAAAGCCTACTCCCCAGAGGTGCCCGGCATCTTTTATCTGTACATTTTCGTCTCTGATATCAACCCAGACAGGCTTATCCGCTTTCCCCTCGATAACTATTCCATCATATCCGGCAAATTTCAGCATAGGACTAAATGTACCACCAAAATTACTATGCAGGAATTGTCGTCTCGGGTATCCCTCCGGCCCAATTCCACATACATCTGTTCTAGCGCTACCTGGAGCGCTAGTACCAGATAAAACACCAGCCATTATGCAGATGACATTTTGAGGTTCAAAGCCACTGATTTTTGACGTATCCGTTATATAATCCTTATCAACTTCATCCCAAAATACGGCAGTACCCATCCCGAGTCCACCAATCCACTTTTCGTATTTTTCTGTAGGAATTATATCAGTCTTCCTATTTGTCAAATCTAATTTTAATATCTTCCCAGCGTGTCCTTTCATTTACCATTACCTCCGATATTCACTATCCTTCATTTTTCTTGAGTAAGATTATTTATATATACTTATTCTCCAAGCTGGGTTGGAATCTCACTCGTAACCGTTATTGCCTGCATGGGACAAGCTTTTACACAAGCAGGTCCATTTCCCTCCCAATAAGGGGTATCAATGCAGAAGTCACATTTCATTGCAGTGTTTTTCTCATGGTTCCACTTATGCATTATGTCAAGCGGAAATCTCTCAAGAGGATTCACTATCACCTGAATTCTGGACAACGAGAGGCTTGTTTTCCCTTCGTGAGCTAAAGAACAGTTAAGCATACATAACATGCAACTGTTACACTTCGTATCATCAAACACAATATACCTATCCGGTTGTGATTTCTTTTTTGATACTTCTTTCATGACTTCTATGGATTTTTCGGTGGCTACCCCTTTTACAACCTCCACTATTTTTACTGTTTCGACCATTATTCGTTCACCTGATTCAATGTTTTCCCCCTGTTTCATTAGTTACTACCTCCTACTTTTTGCTAACGGTAACTTCAGTCTGGTAAGTGGATATTAAAATGCCGATTTTCTCTTAGGCAACGGCTATTAGGAGCAAATATCCTGGTGAGTGTTCTTCTCTATTTAACTAGAGATACATAACCTCCTTACGCTAGTTTCCCCTCCACGGTTTTAGGTATCCAAGAGGGATAAGATTATTAGAAAACCTAATATAGGTCGCATTATATAATATGGTTACTGCATTGTCATCTAGTAAATCACAAATATAACCCGCTTCATCCTGCTTTATTTCACATAGATTCAACCGGATCCATTGGCAGAGACCTCCGGTATTGTGTAGCGTTATGATTCGATGGCAAATTTACTGATTATATCAAAGATGATATTTGTAAAAACAACAGGTCACCTTGACTAATTGCCATTGTTGTTAATACGCACACATATCGTCCGAACAGAAGCTTGATACAAGGAGAAATCAACTGGAGTGATTTTAATAATAAATTTACAGCAAACCCATTCCAGTCTTTTAAATTTTAGAAACCATCAATTTTCCATCCCCCACATATTTATCCAATTCCACCCAAAATCTCTTGCTATGATCATGTATCCGAGTATGAACTAACTCATGCAATATCACATAGTCCACAACTTCATCAGGCAGTAGAATCAGCTTCATATTCAGGCTGATGTTATTCTTATAGGAACAACTGCCCCAGCGGGTTTTCTGATTGCGTATAGTTACCTTGTTACAGGTAAAGCCATATTTTTCAGCAAAGTAATGAAGCCTGCTAGTTAATTTTTTACTAGCATCAGCTTTATTGATACTTACCAATGAATTCACAGCCGGGCTTTGGCTTTCCATACGCTTTATTCTGGCCAAATGTTTCTGTATCCATGGTTTCTTCAGATGCACGAATTTCAAGGCTGATTTAAAAGATACGTAGCTTGGTATAGCCACTCTAATTTTCTTGAATAACCTAACGTATATAATAACCCGTTTCGCCCGTATACTACGCTCAAACAGGATTAGGCCAACACCGTCAACATAAATTTCACGAGAATCTGTCATTACTTTAACTGTTTCTATTGTGGTTAGTTATACCAAGTATATAATAGGTTTAGTTCATATTAAAATTATAATTATGTAATATTTCAATGTATCAGAGTCAATTTTGTTTTTTACTACTGTTTGGGAAAAAATAATTAGAGAAATTTAATCGATCACCACCAACACACAACACCAAAGAATGATTGAAATTTAAAACATCAAATTATTGTTATCCCCAACATTAAAGAGTAAACTATACAAAATATGTTTTTATCACCATAAAAACTGCCTGTTCTTCGTCTTATACAGGCAACACAGAAAGGAATGCACTCAAGCATGATTTCAGAATCTTGGCAAAGGAACCTCTATGCTATATTCTTCGCCGAGTTTATAGTGATAATGGGCTTCAGTTTTGTCAATCCTTTTATACCACTCTTTATTCAGGAGCTGGGTACATTCACAAACCAGCAAGCCGCTTTCTGGGCAGGCATAGCGACTTCAGCCAGCGGCATTGCCATGTTCCTCAGCGCTCCCCTATGGGGAATCGTAGCTGACCGTTGGGGCAGAAAACCAATGGTACTCAGAGCTATGTTCGGCGCTGCCGTGGTTTTAGCCATCACAGGTCTAGCCCCCAATGTTTACGTTATTGTTGCCTTACGCTTCGCCCAAGGCTTGTTTAGCGGCACTGTTGCCGCTGCCTCCGCATTAGTTGCAGCTTCCGTTCCTAAAAACAAAATGCCCTTCGCTATGGGGCTCCTCATGGTAGCTGTATTTACAGGCCAAAGTTTCGGCCCTCTAGCGGGAGGTGTCATTGCTGATATTCTTGGATATAAAGCTGCCTTTTTTATTACCGGTGGGCTCCTCTTTTCAGGTGGTGTCATCGTACTCCTTTTCGTTAAGGAGAAATTTGAACGCCCTGACAGTGGACAAAGTGCCTCATTGAGCAGTTTGCTGCGTTTAGCCAAGTCCAGAGAGAT
>JAQTVP010000200.1:0-2682 GCA_028707015.1 Dehalococcoidales bacterium
TAATATAGAGCTAAGTGGTGTAATGTATGTAGGGCGTGATGCTGCCCATAAACGGCTAGTTGAGGCACTTGACCAGGGAAAAGCTCTGCCATTTGATATTAAAGGTCAGACAATTTACTTTATGGGCCCTTCACCAGCAAGACCGGGTCAGGCAATCGGATCTGCCGGACCAACTACCAGTGGCCGGATGGATAGTTATTCCCCTAGACTGATAGCTGAAGGACTCAAAGGGATGGTTGGTAAAGGTATGCGTTCACAAGAAGTAAAGGATGCTATGACAAAATATAAGGCAGTGTATCTGGCTGCTATTGGTGGTGCCGGTGCCCTTATTTCAAAATGTATTAAGAAGGCGGAAGTAGTCGCCTATGATGATCTTGGGGCGGAAGCAATCCGTCGTCTTGAGGTGAAAAATTTTCCGGTTACCGTAGTAAATGATGTTTACGGTGGCGATCTTTACCAAGAGGGAAAAGCTAAATATAAAATAAACTAGGTTGTTGCCTATTGGTTCTAAAGTAGAAAATGATGGGTATGGTAAATGTCAGGAACCAATTGTAAATAATTTAGATGAAAAAACATTTGCAAATAAGGTATAATCAGCTAACTTGTAAAGGTATAATACTACAGAGATGTAAATCTACATGCTAAGATTTAAGGTATATTCTAATGAAGCAGTATGATTATATTGTAGTCGGTAGTGGAATCGCTGGGCTTTATACTGCCCTGCTCCTCAAGGAGCAGGGCAGTACACTTATTATAACTAAAGGTAACATTGATGACTGTAATACCAGATTTGCCCAGGGGGGTATAGCTGCTGCCATAAGTGAAGAAGATTCTCCCAAGAATCATTTCCAAGATACAATAAGAGCTGGTGATGGCTTATGTGATGAAGAGGCGGTAAGAATATTAGTTAACGAGGCTCCAGACCGTATTACTGACCTTGTTAATTTTGGTGTACCTTTTGATACTCTTAATGGGGAAATTGCATTGGCTATGGAAGGAGCTCATAGCCGGCCGCGTGTTCTTCATGCTGGAGGGGATGCTACCGGCGAACATATTGAATATACCTTAAGTAACGAAGCACATAATTCTAAGATACAGGTGCTTGAGGATTGTTTAGCTACTGAAATTTTAATAGAAAAGGGGCGGGTCTGGGGAGTAAAAGCACTTGATTGTCGTTCTGGTACTATTGAGGAATTCAGGTGTCGTTTCTTAATTCTGGCTACTGGTGGTGCTGGGCAGTTATATAAGTTTAGTACTAATCCAGAAATAGCTACTGGTGATGGAATAGCTCTAGCCTTTAATGCCGGAGCAGAAATTACCGATATGGAATTCTTCCAGTTTCATCCTACTGCCCTGCGGCTCCCCGGCGTGACGCCGTTTCTTATCTCTGAAGCTGTTAGAGGGGAGGGGGGCGTATTACGTAATGTTAAAGGATATCGATTTATGCCTGACTATACGCCTGATGGAGATCTGGCAGCACGGGACATAGTTGCCCGCAGTATGTTGTTTGAAATGACAAAAACTGTCTCAGAAAAAGTATTTATTGATATAACACACTTATCTGCATCTGTTATTACCACTCGTTTTCCCAGTATCTATCGTTTTTGTTTTGAACATGGTTTAGATATTACTAAAGATTTGATACCAGTGGCACCGGCTGCCCATTATATGATGGGTGGAATTAAGGTTAATACCTGGGGAGAAACAAATATAGCTGGATTATTTGCTACTGGTGAAACTGCGTGTACTGGTGTCCATGGTGCTAATCGGCTTGCTTCAAATTCGCTTCTTGAAGCTGTTGTTTTCGGTAAGAGAATTGCAGAAAAAATCAAAAGAGGAGATAAAGTAGAGACACGTTCTGATAGTAAAATTACCGAAATTCACCACTCGCTTGCGAACAGGCAGGTTTCGAAAATGAAAAGAATACCGAATCTTGCTGCTTTACAGCAATTGCAATGGGAAAAGGTTGGTATTATCCGTAATAAGGAGGACTTAACTCTGGCAGCTGATACCCTGGCATCGTGGCAAGAATTATTACCACAACCTACTGATCGTCCTTCTTGTGAATTGCATAATCTGGTACTTACCAGTCGTTTAATGGCTGAAGCGGCTATTATCAGGGAAGAAAGTCGTGGTGCTCATTTCCGCTCTGATTTTCCTCAAAGCTCACCTCTCTGGGAACGTCATATAGTATTAACACGTTAATTAATTATTAATCCTAAATATTTAGATAATTGCTAATGCCTTTATGGGTGGCAGGATAACCAATATAGCTATTAATATTACAGTGGTTTCTATACTGCTAGAGCTTGCTCACTGTGGACGGGATATGATAAACTTTTCCAGTAATTAGTTCGTAAACTTTTACTAATTTCGTTATTTGTGGCGCATTCGTCTAGGGGTTTAGGACACCTCCCTCTCAAGGAGGAGATCACCGGTTCGAATCCGGTATGCGCTACCAAACTATATTGGTAATAAAGTTACAACGATGAATGATTGGCAACATTTCAACAGACAACTAAAGGAATTATCTGGTGCAACGCTCATCAAAGTTCCTGTGTTCGGCTCATTAAAACTAAACCAAGCAGAGTTAGCTTCAGGTCTCGCACGAGACCTTCGAAGTTTGTTGAGATATGTCCAACTAGAATGGCCGAGCATTATTGCAGAACTTAATGCCCCCGT
>JAQTVP010000200.1:2692-3097 GCA_028707015.1 Dehalococcoidales bacterium
TCTTTTGGGCTATTATGCATTGATAGAACTTGATAATTTCAAAGAACCTGCATTACAAAGAGCAAGAGTAATAACAGAATTATATTTTGACTTGATTTATTTTCGCGAACGCATCTTGAATACTCTACGCCAAATCATTCTGCAGCAACCTGGACGATTTGGAAAATTGGAATATCTTTCTGAGTGGCTAGAAATAGTAGGAGATAATCCCTTTGCTAAAAAACTTAGGGCTGCACGCAATGGCTTTGCACACGGTAGATGGGCTTATCTTAGTGGCTTCTCTGGATTAGTTTTCTTTCCCGAACAGACTCCTCCTTACTCTAGGTACGAAATATTACAAGACGAATTAAGCTTGATGCATGCGTTGTTATATTGTTTTCAATTGATATTTTTTACCCTTCTCGA
>JAQTVP010000201.1 GCA_028707015.1 Dehalococcoidales bacterium
TAACCAGATAGCCTGGCAGTGTCCAATCAGCGGTATTTGCTGCTTCTACCTCACCAATTATTTCTGTATTGAATTCTATATAAGATTTTTTAAAGATTGTACTTTCTTTTCCGGAGAAAAGCTGCTGTATCGTCAGCCCAATGTTAGATAATTCACTTTCGCTAGCTAGTCCCTGCTTTACTAATAGTCCGATAACAGCGTTATTAACCACTTGCTGTGTTCCAACTTGTGCAGAGATAGATTGGGCTAGTCCATTGAGAGCAGCTCTGGTGTTAATATTCTCAGCATCAGCTACTATTTCTAATTGTGTTCCGTAACCCATCATAATTCCCTCAGTAAAATCCGAAGGGAAAGCGAGAAATCCGGATATATCTTCATTCTCAACCGCTTGGCGAGCTTTATCATAATCCTTGTCCCAGATTATTTTGGGGTCACCAGGATTAAGTTTAGCCTCATCCTTAGTTTCCATGGCTTCGATTATCTGGTAACTTAGTCCACCTTCTGCCTCTCTGGTAACCAGATGAAGTTCTATTCTGGGGTCATTACTATCGCCACTTATGAGACTGAACAGAGTTATAAAAAGAAAAGGGAAAAGCAGGAAAAATAACAGTGCCCCGCGGTCAGTAGCAAAGATTTTCAAATCCTTCAGAGCTATAAACCAGGTGTATCTTAATTGTTTCATAGCTGCTTATCTGCCTTCAGGAATAACTCTGAATAAAATACGACTAAGAATCAAGCCAACTATAATCACTCCGGCAAGTACTCCCAGCTCGAGACCAACATCAGCCAGAGAGCCTCCCTGAGCTATTATTGTTCTGAAGGCATTGTTAACGTACGTATTTATTGATATCTTACTGATGGTATAAAGTACCGAGTCTTTGGAGATTTCAAAGAAGGTACCACCCAGCATGACTGTGGCCATGGTGAAAAAAACGGCAATCCATGTAGCTTGGTCTTCAGTACGTGCGATGGTGGCAATAATCAGCCCAAGGGCACTTACTGTTGCTGAGAAAATAAGAGCTACAACAAGGACTTGAAGAAAAGAAAGAGGAGTGAAAAGCTGAAAGACGATATAAGCCAGGATTAGCAGAATAACTGTTTGCACAAAACCGCGGGAAACACTGGCTAAAAATTTACCCAAAAAAAGTTGTCCAATGCTTAGCCGCGTGGTAAGTAGACGTTCCAGAGTTCCCTTCTTACGCTCTTCCACTATTGCTCGGGCACTCATGGTAATAGCAAAGAGGACAAACATGGTTACAATGCCAGGTAAAAACTGGTTGACTGGCTCCGGGTTGCTGCCTGTTGTCTCTTCACTGACTTCGATAATGGGATGCTTATTCTCCCGTTCTAGAAAATTCTGCACTGTAAGTTCTATGCTTTTTTGTGGAATGTTGTCCCCAGCTAGAGTGCTGTTAACCTGATTGTATACTTGAAATGACTGATTCATCTTTTCGGCCACACTACGGATAAGGCTGGCTACTACTTGCCCCTCTTGTCCGCCATTGCCTCTTTGTTTAAAGAGCAGTTTTATCGGTTCTTGAGAGGCAATCTTGTCTGAAAAATTTGGTGGGATATACAAAACCATCAGCAGGTCTGAATTTTCCAATTTGGTATTTGCTTCATCTGCAGAAAGCAGATTGATATCAAGGTTATCTAGTTCATTAAGCTGGTCTAAAAATTGTGTGGAATAAGTGCCGGTCTCATCTTCATTTACTATATTGGCAGTGCCGTGGAACATTGAGTCTCCGCCGAAGGCACCATACATCAGGGCAAAGATGGCTATGGGCAGGAGTAAACTGAAAGCTAAATCAGCCTTGTCCTGTAAATAGTTGCGAACTTCTCTTAAGGTAACTATTAATGTTCGTTTCATTTTATGTTAGTCACGCAGGCTTCGGCCAGTTAATTTCAAAAAGACATCTTCCAGTGTTACCTGTTCCGGCGGTCCAATCTGGGCTTTAAGTTGGTATGGGGTGTCTATGGCAATTATCTGACCGCCATCCATGATGGCAATACGATTACATAGGCGGTTGGCCTCTTCCATATAATGTGTGGTATAGAGGATAGTCATTCCGTTATCACGCAAGTTCTCAATAGTTTCGTAGATATTGTTCCGTGACTGAGGGTCTACTCCTACTGTAGGTTCGTCCAGAAAGAGCAGTTCGGGATGCCCCATAAGAGCAATTGCCAGGTTAATCCGCCGCTTCATGCCTCCGGAGAATTTACTTACTTTACCTTTGGCTCTCTCAGTTAGTCCCATCAATTCAAGATGAGTCATAGCTTGGATTCGGGCTTCCTTGCCGCTTAAGCCAACCATTCTACCGAAGAATACCATGTTATCAAGAGCAGAGAGGTCTTCGTATAGGGCTAACTCTTGTGGACAAACTCCAATGATATTACGGACAGCGTCGGCATTATGTTTCACCGAGTGCCCACCGACGATGACATCACCCTGATTTGGCTCTAAAACGGTAGATAACATACGAATTGTTGTTGTTTTACCGGCACCATTAGGACCCAGAAGTCCGAATATTTCTCCTTTATAGATAGTGAAGGAAACACCATTAACCGCTTTTTGTTCATCAAAACTCTTGTAAAGATTTTGTGCTATCATAAATTCTTCAGCCATAATTTTACATCCTAGCTATCCAGTATAATGAGTAGTAAATAATATTTGAATGTGCGTTGTATTATATACTGATATTCACACATGTTAAAGTTCAGTCAGTTGTGAATTTTAGCTATTTTTAATTTTTAATGTAAGTAAAACGTTCCGTTTATTTATTCAAAGGAAAACTTGGGGAAAATTATCGGTGTGTGGAGTGATTCACCGGAATAATATCTTGCCCAGCAGAGTATTTTTTATACTGACTGCTCCGGTGGGGCACAATTCCTGGCAGCAATAACAGCGAATGCAGCGCTCATATTTATAGCTTGGTATTCTTGATTTATTACCTGAATGCCAGTCAACTGCTTTTGGGGTAACCGGACATAAAGTAACACATGTGCCGCAATTAGTGCACTTTGTTTTCTCTATAGTTGGTCTTGGGCAGGTGCGATTCTTGACAAATGCCCTTATGCGTCCGCTAGA
>JAQTVP010000031.1 GCA_028707015.1 Dehalococcoidales bacterium
CTGTTTTACTTGAGCCAATAATGGATATAAAGATAACTGTTCCGAATGATTTTACCGGTCATATCCTGAGTGATCTTAATTCTAAACGAGGTCGGACACAAGGGATGAATCCGGAAGGGGATATGAATATAATTGAAGCTCAAGTACCTCAAACTGAGATTTTGCGTTATGCTATTGACCTCAGGTCAATAACTCAGGGAAGAGGCAGTTATACGGTAGAGTTTAGTCACTATGAGGAAGTACCAGCTCATTTGACTCAGAAAATTATTGATAAAAAGCAAGCCGAGAAAGTTTAGCTTTCCCGGCTTTTTCTTTTAATTAATTTAAACTTTAAAAGAAGTAAGTAATTATTTGTCTAAGAGCTCCTTAACTTTGCTGGTGAAGGCAGGCAGTATCTTTTTCCAGTCTCCAACAACACCGTAGTGTGATGCTTTGAAGATATTTGCATCAGGATCTCTATTTATTGCTATTATATTTTTAGAACCGGAGCAGCCACTCATATGCTGGCTGGCACCGGAGACAGCTACAGCAATGTAGACATTAGGGCTAACAATTTTACCGGTAAGCCCAACTTGAGAGCTATCTGAAATCCAGCCATTATCACAAGGAGGTCTTGAGGCTCCTACTGCTCCATTCAATATCTTTGCCAGCTCGCCTAACTGCTTGAAGCCTTCTTCACTGCCGATGCCTCTTCCTCCGGCAACTACTACTTCAGCATCTTCTATTTTGATTCCTTCAACTTCTTCTATTACTTTTTCCAGTACTTTGGTTCTTATAGCGGATGGGTCTAGCCCAGCCTCAATAGTAATGATTTCTCCCTTTCGCGAATCATCTCGTTCCATGGATGACATTGTCTTAGCTCTTACCGTTGCTATCTGTGGGGACGACTCACTGGTAAAGGTAGCCTGAGCATTACCACCATAGACGGATCTGGTTTGCAGCATTAACTTTGATTCAGGGTCAATAGACAGGTCAATACAATCCATAGATACGGCTGTATCTAGTCTAAAGGCTAATCTGGGTGCCAAATCTCTACCAAGAGAAGTCTGCCCTAAAAGGATAATTTCTGGCATTACTTCTTTAACTACCTTTTCCATAACAGGTGTATAGGAATCGGACTGGTAGTCTTTAAGTAATGGATCATCAACGGTAAATACTTTATCAGCACCAAATGCGATTGCTTCCTGTGCCAGACCATTTATATCACTACCTAATATTACGGCATATAGTTCCTGTCCCAGGTCATCAGCCAGTTTCCTGCCGCAACCTAGCAGTTCAGTTGTAATTGCGGCTAACTTTCCGTCTGTAGACTCACCATAAACCATAACGCCTTTGTAATCAGCCATAGATTTACCTCCTTAGTTATGCCATAAAAAACTTTATATGATATTCTCTAAAACATTAGTTAGATGTTAGTTTTACCTATTAATAATCTATATTACTTTAGCCTCTCTGAGCTTAAGAGCCAGATTAACTGCTGCTTCTTCCGGGCTTTCTCCCTCTATAATTTCACATTCACCTTCACGGACCGGTTGGAATAACTTGAGTAACTTGGTGCGCCGCCCGGTGGCACCTAATTTGGATGACTCGCTCTCGATATCGGCTGCTTTCCAGACAATTGGTTGTTTCCTTTTAGCTGCCATAATTCCCTTTATGGTGGGATAGCGAGGTTCACCAAATTCATTACTTACTGTTATTAAAGCAGGGAGAGATACCTCTATTACTTCATATCCGTCAGCGGTTACTCTCTCTATTCTTGCCTTGCCATTAGTGATATCAATTTTTTTAGCTAGAGTTACGCAGGGTAATCCCAGTATCTCAGCAATACCTGATCCTACTTGTCCTGCATCCCAGTCCGCTGCTTGCCTGCCACAGAAGATAATATCGTATTCACCTATTTTTTTAATAGCCATAGCCAGAGCGTAGGCTGTTGATAGGCTATCACCATTGACAAAAGCCTCATCTTCTAACAGGATGAGGTCATCGGCGCCCATCGACAGAGGTTTTTTTACCACATCTCTTAGTAAGTTGATGCCCAGACTAACAGCAGTAATTTTGCCTCCTTGGGCATCTTTAATTTGTAACGCTGCCTCTATGGCATTCTCATCAAAGGGGCTAAGTACCGGTGGAATACCTGATGGTGGTACAACTGTGTTATCAGACTGGTTAATCTTGAAACTAGCTGGGGGTGCCTCAGGGTCAATCACCTGCTTGACGCAAACAACCATATTCATTACGTCTCTTCCTCCTTATAATTGGGGTTTTTCTGTGATTTTGCGTAGAACTCAGCAAATAATTTATCATTTTGAGCGGTTGTGTGTCAAGTTAATCGGGTAATACTTATTATGCAATCTTAGTTGGTGATATAATCCTCTTAATAAAGTAGTTAGGAGGGTTATTAATATGTTACGCACTCATAGAGAAATATATAGTCTTATCCTCGCATTTATTATGGCAACTATCCTTCTTCCGCTTACTCCAATTATAATTGACCCTTCAAATTGGATATATCCATCCAATACTCCTACAGGTGAAATTATTTTAGGTTACATTGTCTCAATAGTTATTCTAGCAATCGTTGTATTTGCAATAGTTTTTATCTTTAAACAAATTCGTGCTATTGATACAAAACTTGAAGATGAAGAAGTGGAAAGACATAAAGAATTACTTAAAGCAGTACAGAATCTAACAGATGAAATAAGGCAAGATGTAAGTGGAAGGGAAAAAAGAACAACTAAGATTACGTAGAACCGGCTAAATGTTTACTGTAAGTGTTTGGGTTATCAATAAGTATTTTTATAATTAAATAGGTTATATAAGTTTAGATTACTCCCTCTTCCTTTAGCTTATTCAGATACTCATCACTATAACCAAGAAGCTCGCTGTATATTTCTTTATTATATTGTCCTATCGACGGAAATGAGCGTTCTATTTTAAGTGGTGTTTCAGACATTTGCAGTGGAGAATTCGTAACTAGAATCTTGTTAGTTCCGTCAGGTGAGGGTACTTCTGTTAGCATTTCCTGTTCCTTTACCTGAGGGTCATTAGCTACTTCTGTAATATCATGGCAGATACCACAAGGAATAGGGATTTTCTCGGTAGTAGCAATTATTTCTTCCGCTGTTTGTGAAGCCACCCATTGTTTAACTATGGGATCAATTATATCACGATGTTCCCAGCGAGTGAGGTCATTATGAAACCTGGGGTCGTCAATCAAATCTTCCCGGTTGATAAATCGGCAAAATCTCCTCCAGATTGAATTAGTAATTATTGCCAGCATTACCCATTTGCCATCCTTGGTCTGGTAAAGGTCACAAGGGCCAAGCCAATAACCTCGATTTCCTGCTTGTTGGCGAAGTTTCTTGCCTGTTTCCCATTCTCCAATATAAGGTGCCATATAGGTAATTGCCGTTTGTAAGAGATCTGTATTAATCATCTGCCCTTGCCCAGTTCTCTGCCGGTGATAAATGGCAGCCAGTACGCCAATAGTAGTAAAACAAGCTGTACTGTAGTCTACATAGTATATTTGGTCGCGGCTGGGATCACCAGGGAAACCGCTTATTGACATGGAGCCGGAAATTGCCTTGGCGATCATATCAAAGCCGATGCGGTGACTATACGGACCGGTGGAACCAAAGCCTGATATATGGGCAAAAATTATATCAGGCTTTATTTTCTTGAAATTATCATATGTAATACCCATCGACTCAGCAGCCTCCGGGCTAAAGTTTTCAATTACTATATCCGTATGTTTTACTAGCTTAGCTAATATCTCTTTAGCTTTATCATTTCTCTCAAAGTTGAGAGAAATGGCTTTCTTATTGCGGTTTTGATTGACAAAGAGATAGCTATCCTTACTTGGTGATAGAAGACCCATATGCCTGTCTTCTGCTCCGACAGACCGTTCTACTCTGATAACTTCGGCCCCAAGGTCGGCAAGAAGCATACCGCAGAAAGGACAAGCGACAAAGCGTCCTAAATCGAGTACTCTAATTCCATCTAATAATCCAGGCATTTTTTAACCTCTCTTTAAAAGTACACTTAGCTCACTAGGATCTTATAATAAAATCTTTATTGTAGGTTAAACCGACCATTAAATAGTTGTCAAACCAAGAAAGGAGTATGACTGTTAAACTATAAAGATGGTGTTTTTATTATGTCTGGTGAATTGTATTTGGGGGAAGTTTAAGAGTAATTATCCGATCTATGCCACTAAGGTCTGGTATGATTTCTATTTCTGCAAGAGGGAATAAGCGGTGCAAAAATGGGATTATTGCTTTTTCTTGTCCCTGTCCAATCTCTAAGAGTAAATGACCGTCAGGATTAAGTTTGTTCTTTGCCTGTCCGCATAAACGGCGTATTTTATCTAGTCCGTCCGGACCACCATCTAGTGCTAGTATTGGTTCAAAAAGTGCTGGATTTATGGTGGATAATTCCGAAAATTTCACATAAGGGAGATTGGCTACTATGAGATCGACGGGTTCGGGTAAGGGGTTGAGCATATCACCCTGCAACAGGCAAATCCTGTTTGTTACACTGTATCTTTGGCAGTTAAGTAACGCAACCTCAAGAAGAGCTGGGGCTGATATATCTGTAGCATAAATTTTAGCTTCCGGTAAAGACAAAGCCAAACTGATGGCTATCGCTCCGCAGCCGGTACCGATATCAGCTATGATAGGTGTGTTGTATTTTGGGGATAGAGCGAGAGTTTTTTCTACTAACAATTCACTTTCAGGTCGGGGTATTAGAACATTGGGATTGACATAAAAATCTAGCCCATAGAATTCGCGATGCCCGGTAATATAGGCTATGGGTTCACCGTTGAGGCGGCGTTCAAATAGTTGCCAGAAGACTTCCTTTTCGTGTGGCATTAATTCATAATCAAAGTCTAAATAGATTTGATCCCGACTTTTTTTTAATGTATGCCTGAGTAGCAGTTCGCACTCTAAAGTAGCATCTGCAATGTTATTTGAATTAAGGATGTTGCTTGCCCGACAGAAAAGTTGTTTTAGGGTCACGTTAATTGTGCCTCCAGTTGTTTTGACTGGTCTTCGGCGGTTAAGGAGTTAATAAGTTCATCAAGGTTTCCCTCTAAGATACGCGGTAAGTTGCGGAGGGATAGATTGATACGGTGGTCAGAGAGGCGATCCTGGGGGAAATTATATGTTCGTATCTTTTCAGCGCGGTCGCCGGTACCAACCTGAGAACGGCGCTGTTTGGTTATTGCTGCGTCTTGTTTGCGTTGTTCTAAATCCAATAACCGCGCGCGTAATACTGACATTGCCTTAAGCTTGTTTCTTAATTGTGATCGCTCGTCCTGGCAAATTGTTACTATCCCGGTAGGGAAATGAGTGATACGGACAGCTGTGGCCACTTTATTTACGTTTTGCCCACCCGCCCCGCCACTGTGAAAGATATCAATTTTCAAGTCATCGGGGTTTATTGACACCTCTACCTCATCTGCCTGGGGAAGTACAGCCACCGTGGCTGTTGAAGTATGGATTCTGCCAGAAGACTCAGTAGCGGGCACCCGTTGTACCCGGTGAACTCCCATTTCATACTTAAGGCGGCTGAAAGCCCCTTTCCCCTTTACTTCAAATACAATTTCTTTGATAGCACCTATTCCGCTTTCATTGAGATTAACAATATCTATTTCCCAACCTTTTGATTGCGCATACCGGCTGTACATACGGAAAAGGTCAGCAGCAAATAATCCGGCTTCATCACCACCAGCTCCTGCCCGTATTTCCATGATAATATCTCTATCATCATTACTGTCTTTAGGCAAGAGCGCAACTCTCAACTCTTGAAATAACTGCTCTAGTTGCGGTTCAAGATTATCTATTTCTTGTTTAGTTAAAGTTATCATATCTTCGTCTGATTCCTCATTGAGCATTGTTTTTGCTTCCTCTAGTGATTTTGATATGGCTACATATTGTCTATACTTTGTCACTAGATTTTCAATGCTGGCTCTCTCTTTAGCTAATACCTGTAATCGTTGTAGATCAGATGCTGTTTCGGGCATAGCTATCTGCTGTTCTAAATCAAGGTAGTGTTTCTCAATATTTTTTAATCGGTTTAACATAGTTACTCCCTTAAGCAAAAATTATATCATAGGCATGAATGGCATTCAAAGAGCGGTTAGATAATAAGACAGTGTTGCTGGTACGGATTTTATTTACATAATTTTTTATATCTAGTTATTACGAAAAGATTTGGACAAGCAATTGTGATAAAGGTATTATTAGAGAGATATTAGTCATGGTTTTATCAGGAGCAGACATTTAGTATGGAAATAAAAATTGTTGATGATTTAATAACCACAATAAAAAGTGAAATGCTGGTAAAGGATGTGCGCCAGGGTCCTTTTCAAACGGCGGTACTTACCGATAAATGTGGGCTGGCATCAACCCCCTATAGTTATACTTATCGTCATGGTGATTTGCCGGTGAAGGAAGCTGGCAACTTAATTGGCAAGAGGGCTCTAGAAGCCGTAAAGATGGTCTATTCATCCAGTCAATTTGTGGCAGCAATCGGTATGGCAATGATTAATTCTCTTATTGAAATTCCTGAGGAAAGTTGTGTTCATCTGAATGCTGGTGATCTTCTTGCTGAACAGGGTAAAAACAGGAAAGTAGCTCTGGTAGGGCATTTTCCTTTCGTTCCTAAATTACGCCGGATAGTAAAAGAGTTATGGGTTATTGAGCAAAATCTACAGGAAGGAGACCTTACCGAAGATAAGGCGGGAATATTCCTTCCCCAGGCTGAAGTTATTGGCATTACAGGTAGTGCCTTTACTAATCATACCATTGATTATTTAATTGGCCTTTGCCGTCCTGAAGCCTATGTTATTGTTCTGGGCCCCACTACACCATTGTCTCCGATTCTTTTTAATTATGGAGTTAATGCTGTTTCAGGTACAATGGTAGTTAATCCGGAAGCGGTGCTCCGCTGTGTTAGCCAGGGGGCAACTTTTCGGCAGATTGAAGGTATCCAAATGTTGACCATAAAGCGAGATTAATATTAAAATAAATGGATAAATATTTGGCATAGCTAACGGTTAGCGATAGCAAAATAAAAGCCATAAAGGGAGAGAGAAAAGGATGCCTCCAATAATTTCAATTGTAGGTAAATCTAATTCAGGTAAGACCACTCTGGTTGAGGGGCTAATTCTGGAGTTGAAATCAAGGGGTTATCGAGTAGGTACTATTAAGCATACGCCTCAAGAAGTACAATTTGATGAGCCAAATAAAGATAGCTGGCGGCATATCCATGCTGGTAGTGATGCTACGGCTATTAATTCAGCTGGGCAGGTTGTTTTAATCAAGCCTGTAAATGCTGATATTACCCTTGATGAGATAGTTCGTAGCTTTGGTGAGGACTACGATATTATACTTGCTGAAGGTTTCAAACAAGATAATGCTCCGAAAATAGAAGTCCACCGTAGAGAGATTGCATCTCCACTCAGTAATATTAAAAAAATTATTGCAATAGCTACTGATGAGCCTCTTGAAACTGATACCAGGCAGTTTTCTCTGCAAGATGTGAAAGGTATTACAGATTTTATTGAGAGTGGTTTTATAAAACCGCAAATAGAACGGATGTCTCTCTATGTAAACAATGCTCTCATACCTTTGAGTGCATTCCCGAGGGATTTTATGTTTAATGTTCTTTTGGCCATGATTGCTACTCTTAAGGGAGTAGGAGATGTCCAGAGTATTGATCTCTCTATAAGAAAAGAGCCCAAATAATATTAGTAAGTTATTGTCTTTACGGATAAGTTCTAACTGATGAACATGTTGTGTTTATTATAGTAAAAGTTTTTTCAAATATATTTGAAAAGGATATGCTTTTACGTTATAAATATAGGGTATTAAATAAATAATAGTATGCTATTGATTTTATTGAAAAGGATTAAGTTTGGCTAAGAAGAAAATACAAAAACCCCATCGCGAAGTGACTAAGCGCCAGCTTTCTCATTGGCAGCAACAGAAAAAAAGACAACGTATCGTTTTTAGCTTGGGGATATTAATTGTTTCAGCTATCCTGGTGATTATAGGTCTTGGGTGGTATTTTGGCTATTACCAACCACTTCATCAGATTGTAATGAGTGTAGGTGAAGCTGAATTCGATATGAATTATTATACCAAGACACTAGAATATTATGGGAAAGACCAGTCTGACAGTTATATATATAGTTTAGCTAATGAAGTGGAGGTAATTATTGCCAGGAATGAACTGATAAAGAATGGGGCTTTAACACTAGGCATTAGCATCAGTGACGAGGAAACCGATGAACAACTGAACAGTTATGATCCTCCTTTGGATACAGATTTTAGGGAGATGGCTAGGGCTAATCTTTTATTAGCTAAATTGCTTGATGAGCACTTTGAACAAGAAGTGCCATTAGCAGCTGAACAGCGACATGTAATGGCATTATTTTTAGAAAGTGAGAGCCTGGCGGAACAGATAAGAACCAGAATTGAGGCGGGCGAGAACTTTGCTGATTTAGCTGGAGAATTGTCTCTGGATCGTTATTCAAAAGACGAAAATGGTGACCTTGATTGGCATCCTGAAGATGTTTTAACTGAAGTATCAGGTTCTTCCATAATGAGCGATTATGTTTTTAATTCTGAAATCGGGGTCTTAAGCCAGCCGATATATGATGAAGAAAAAACTAAAAATGTTGGCTATTGGCTGGTAGAGGTAGTTGAGAAACAGCAGGATCCGGAACAAGTGTATATTCAGGCAATACTATTGGGTAATGAAGAAAAAGCGCAAGATGTAAAAGCCCGTTTGGAAAACGGTGAGGATTTTGTTACTCTGGCTAATGAGCTCTCTCTGGATGAAGTAAGCAAGGAAAACGGTGGTGATATTGGCTGGCTGAATACGGAGGATGTATTGCCGGGGGCTACTTACGCTGCCTGGGCAGATATTTTTGGATTGGAAACAGGTATAATAAGTGATCCAATACGTGATGATACACAAGTAACTGCGGGCGGATATTGGATATTAAATATATTAGATAAAGATGATAATAAAGTGATTTCGGAGGATGATAGGGAATTTCTGAAATTTAAGGTTATGAATGAATGGATTCTTTCGTTATGGGATAATGCTGAAGGTGAGATTGATATCTATCTCACTGATGAAATGAAGTTATCGGCGATAGAAAGAGTTATAGGAAGATAAAATTAAACTAGTGGGGTCAAAGTGATGCATAAACAGAGTATTGGAATTGGCTTGATTGGTTTCGGCGTAATTGGTAGTCAGGTTGCCAAAGTGCTGACTGAAAAGGCAGAAATTCTGGCCGATCAGGTTGGGTGCCCGCTGGTATTGAGAAAGATAAAGGTAATCGAACAGGATTTAACTAAACCACAAATAAATGAAATAGGCAGGCAATATTTTACAACCGATGAAGATGAATTTTTTAGCGATTCTGAGATAGATATAGTCATTGAATTAATGGGCGGTGAATCACCAGCCCTGCAATATTTGGAGAAAGCTCTTTCCAATGGTAAGCATGTAGTTACTGCCAATAAAGAGGTGATTGCCAAAAATGGAGCAGGGTTGCTAAGAATGGCTCATCAAAATAATGTAGGGTTACGTTATGAAGCTAGTGTTGGCGGAGGCATTCCCTTAATTGCGCCTTTTCAGTACGAATTGGTGGCTAATAAAATAAATGGTATTTATGCCATTATAAATGGTACAACAAATTATATTCTTACCAGAATGGCAATAGATGGGATAGATTTCTCGACAGCTTTAGCCAGTGCTCAGCGGTTGGGCTATGCTGAGGCTGATCCTAAAAATGATATAGAAGGCATAGATGCTACATATAAACTGGCGATTCTTACTTCTCTGGCATTACAGAGTGAGGTTAAGCCTGATGATATTTATCATGAGGGGATATCCCGTCTTAGTGCCAGTGATTTTCGTTATGCGCGGGAACTTGGATTTGCCATCAAGTTATTGGCTATAGCGAAACGGAAATTGAATACAATTGAAGTAAGGGTTCATCCGGCCTTTATTCCGCAGGATTCTCTTCTGGCTAAAGTTGACGGTGTTTACAATGCAGTACTGGTAGAGGGAGATCTTGTGGACAAGGTATTATTTTACGGACAGGGTGCTGGACCATTACCAACTAGCAGTGCTGTTATCTCTGATGTTGTTGCTGAAGCCAGAGATATATATTTAAATGTAAAAAATCATTTTCAGATAAAGTTAAATACCGGTGTTGTTATCAGGCCGATGTCTGAGATCAAGACCAGATATTATCTACGTATGACTGTTGCTGACCGTTCTGGTGTTTTATCGCAAATAACCAAAGTTCTTGGAGACCATGATATCAGTATTGCATCAGTTATACAGAAAGAAGCAGATAAAGTTAACCAGACCGCTGAAGCAGTTCTGATGACGCATCCGGCTGGGGAAAAAGCAATGAAGCAAGCCCTTGAGGGATTATCGCATTTAGAAGTAATTACAGAGATAGGTAACTTTGTTAGAGTTGAAGCTTGAATAAAGGAGTAAATATGAAAACAGGAGTTCTAGCCAGTTATAAAGAATTCCTCCCAATCACATCAAAAACACCACTAATCTCTTTAGGAGAAGGAAATACTCCTTTGGTCAGGTGTAACAATCTGGAGAAGGAAATTGGTTGTGGAGAACTGTATGTTAAACTGGAGGGATGTAATCCAACCGGCTCTTTCAAAGACAGAGGTATGGTAATGGCTATAGCTAAAGCCTTGGAGGCCGGGAGTAAAGCAGTAATCTGCGCTTCAACCGGTAATACTAGTGCTTCCGCAGCCGCTTATGCCGCTCATTGCGGTCTTAATGTAATTATTGTTATTCCGAAAGGTAAAATTGCTTTAGGTAAACTGGCTCAAGCAATTATATATGGGGCTAAGATTGTATCAATTGATGGTAATTTTGACCAAGCGTTAGAAATTGTGCGCAGTTTGACGGAGAAGCATCCGGTAACTTTAGTAAATTCACTTAATCCCTATCGAATAGAAGGACAGAAAACAGGTGCTTTTGAGATTATAGATGTTTTGGGTGATGCGCCGGATTATCACTTTATTCCGGTAGGTAATGCGGGAAATATTACTGCTTACTGGAAAGGCTATGTTGACTATTATCAAGCAGGTAAAGCAAAGAAAAAGCCAAAAATGATGGGTTTTCAGGCGGAAGGCGCTGCGCCCATTGTGCGGGGACATATAGTGGAAAAACCGGAAACTATTGCTTCAGCAATAAGAATAGGCAACCCGGCTAGCTGGCAGAAAGCGGAAGCTGCGCGTGATGAATCTGGTGGAATTATTGATATGGTTAGTGATGAAAAAATTCTGGAGGCTTATCGGCTTTTGGCAAACAGGGAAGGTGTTTTTGCTGAACCGGCTTCAGCTGCTTCTCTTGCCGGGCTATTAAAACTTTCCAAGCAAGGGATGGATTTTTCACAAAAGCAGGTAGTTTGTATATTAACCGGTAATGGACTGAAAGATACTGATACTGCTTTGAAAAACACTGAACCTTTTCTTGAACTCCCTGCCGATTTAGCAGCAGTAGAGCAAGCTCTAGGCTGGGAGTAAATTATTAAATGTCTCACATCAGTACGGGGTTATTAGTACAGAGGTGTTGGGGTGCGTTTCCAACATCTTTCCGGATTAACTAATGTAGCCGCAGTAGGATTCGTTTAGGGATTAATTGTTTTAGTATGGAATTATAGGTTTGGTATGTTCTTTTTTAAATGCAAGTGCTATTTATTTTTATTAATTATAGTGTGATCGAGAGAGAATAATTATTCAATATAAGAGCCGGGATTTTAAAGTAATAAAATGTAGCCATCTGGAAAATTTAAGATATTTGTCTGCATAATTTCAAAACAACCTGAGAATGTATGAAATATTAGAAAGAAGGAATAATAGCTGATAATGATGCTAAAAAAATTACACTATGGCTGGATAATGGTTATTATTGCTACTTTTGTATTAGCTACTCATTCCTTTGTATTATTTGGATTTGGTGTCTTTTTAAGACCGGTAGCTACGGAATTCGGTTGGGAGAGAGGAGCTTTATCTGGTGCATTTTCATTATCTATGTTATTTTCTGGGATATTTGCGCTTATCACCGGGAGATTAAGTGATAAATATGGTCCCAGAATCCTGGTTACTATTTCAGGCATATCAGTTGGGGTAGGTTTTATATTATTTGCTCAGGTTAACTCGCTGTGGCAAACTTATCTAATCTGGGCAGTTTTCATGGGCGTTGGTGGTAGTTGTGCTTTCATTCCGCTTACTTCTACATTACCTAGATGGTTTGCAGAAAGAACTGGAATGGCTCTTGGTATTACTGTTGCTGGCTTTGGTACTGGTGGAATAATCACACCACCGTTAACTCAATGGTTAATTTCCTCCTTCGGGTGGCAGCAAGCT
>JAQTVP010000202.1 GCA_028707015.1 Dehalococcoidales bacterium
ACTCCCCAAAATATTGATGATTTTCGTAAACAAGTACCACTGACCAACTATACTGATTATGCCCCTTATCTTCTGGAACAGAAAGCTAGCGCACTGCCAGTAGAACCATTTACATGGATACAAACTTCAGGCAGGTCCGGGGAATATCCATGTAAATGGATACCCATCAGCCATAAATTTTGGGAGGAAGCCGGGCAAAATTTTAGTGCCATAGCATTTTTGGGTGCCTGCAAGGAAAGAGAGGATATCCCCATTAAGAACGGCAACAAGATATTGCATGCAGTAAGCCAATCCCCCTGTCTTACTAGTGCTGTAGCCTATAAATTAAACGAAGAACTTGAATTTGAGTTTTTACCATCTCTTCACGAATCAGAGGAAATGCGCTTTGAGGAGAGAGTAGAAAAAGGTCTTAAACAAGCTTTAACTGAAGGCATGACCGGCTTTTTTGGTTTAGCTGGTGTGCTAGTGGCCGTTGGTGAAAAATTCAGGCAGGGCTCAGGAAATACTAGCATTTTAAAACTGCTTCTCCAGCCCCAGATGCTGTTCCGATTAGCTAAAGGACTAATAAAAAGCAAACTGGCCAAGCGCCCTTTATTACCTAAGGATTTATGGTCACCAAAAGTAATAGCATCAATGGGCACAGATTGCACAATTTATAAGGACAAAATTAACTATTTATGGGGCAGAAATCCACTGGAAGTATACGGCAATAGCGAAAGCACAGTTATAGCCACTCAGACCTGGGATTATAAAAGCATGGTATTTTTCCCTAACCTTAATTTCCTTGAATTTATACCGGAAGCAGAACACTTTAAAAATCAAATGGACCCCAGCTATCAACCGAAAACAGTACTTTTAGATGAAGTTAAAGCCGGGGAAAATTATGAACTTGTTATCACTAATTTCCACGGTGGCGCTATGGTCAGATATAGAATTGGCGATATGATCAAGATAACTGCATTACAAAATGAGAAGCTTGATATCAATCTACCTCAAATGGTTTTCGAAAGAAGAGCTGATGACCTCATCGACCTTGGCTTTATACGATTAACCGAGAAGGTAATCTGGCAAGCAATTGAAAAAAGTAAAATACCTTACCGAGATTGGACAGCACATAAAGAATTTGGAGAAACAGCCAAGCTGCATCTCTATATTGAGCTCGAGAATAATCAAACCGCTAACGAAGAAGAAATAGCTTTAGCGGTATATGAGCAAATTAAAAAGTTAGATGATGGTCTATACATTTACAAAGATCTCTCAAGTTTAGAGAAACTAATTGGATTCAAACCAATAGAGGTTACCCTACTGCCCGCCGGTATTTTTAGTAATTTTAAAAAGCGGCGACAGGCTGAAGGTGCTGATCTAGCTCAATTGAAACCCCCCCATATTAATCCTTCAGACGAAATACTTGCTTTACTAGCAGCTAAAACAATTACCACAATTCCTGAAGAAAATATCGCTGATGAAAGAGGCACAGTCAGTTAGTTAGTTAATTTTGAATCAAAATAAAAATGAATAAGCTAAGGAGGTTACTACAAACAATCTCTTTAGCTTATTCATTTACTATAAAGATTAACATTAGATATTATGTTAATCTTTATCACCTAGTACCAGTAAACTAACTTTTCTTGACACTTTATGAAGCTGTATGCATAATTAGCCTTAGGTACATCATATAGATATGAGGCTTTAAATGAATGCTCATTATCTGATTCCTTTAATTGCAGCGGTTATTTATATTTCGTTATTAATCGTAACTATTTTTAGTCGCCCATGGCAAAAGCAGCATAAGCGCTTTGTAATGTATTTAGTGGCTGCTACTATTTGGAGTCTTAGCGATTTTTTTCTCTATACTAATTTCTTTGCAGATTATAAACTTGCCATATTTCGAGTTGTTACTTCAACTTCGATATGGTGGGCAATAAATCTTTATTATTTTTCAAGATCATTCCTTGGCCTCCCCGGAAGCTATGGTGTCTGGATTGGTTATGGCTTACTGGCGATATTTTGTTCTTTATGCGCATTAGGATTAATACCACCTGGCATAACTTTCAATAATGGCGTAGTTAATCCTACTTATGGCTGGTGGCTTATCCTGTTTATTATTCCTTTTGCAATGGTTACCAGTCTTGGAGTGCACTCTTTAGGAAAAAGGCTCAAAACTGTGACTAACCCCCAAGAACGCAATAAAATCGGCTATTTGATCAGTGCCATAGCTTTACTGGCTATTTTTGGATTTATCGGTATTACACCAATATCAAGAGAAGTTCCTTTAACCCATATTGGTAGTCTGCTTGCGGCCAGCATCTTAGCTTATGCCATCATAGAACACGATCTAATAAGTATAAACTCATTTTTACGCCATAGCTTAGGATGGGCAAGTTTAGTTATAATAGGCATCGGTATTTATATGCTTTTCCTCTTTATTCTTTATTCAATATCTGGATTCAAACTAAACATTAACACCTTGATTCTAACTACATTATCAGCAGTTGTATCAGCAATAATTATTTACCGCATACTGCCAATATTTTGGAAAACAATAAATCAACTGTTTTACCGGGGCACCTATTCATATCGTCAAGCACTGCTCAGCTTTAACAGTAAAATGAGTAACATAATTAAGTTAGACGAACTGGCCGATGAAATGTTAACAACAATAGTTAAAGCACTACTTACTGAAAAAGCCAGTCTTTTATTTGAAGATACCCGCAATGGAAATTTTACTACCCAATTCACTTATCCAGAAACACCAGAAAAGTTAAATAATCCGCTTGAATTTAATCTGGACAACCCTGTTGTCACTTTGTTAGAGAAAAGAACTACCCCGCTTGACCTGAAGCAAATTAATATCATCCCCCAACTTTCAGGACTATGGCAAACAGAAAAAGAAAATTTAATTACTTCTAATTTTGAACTTCTCTGTCCAATTAAGAGCCGGATAAAGCTAATTGGCATTTTAGCACTAGGCAGAAAGCAATCACGCACCCTCTACTCCCAAGGAGATATAGATCTGGTGATGAGTCTGGCAAACCTGGCTGGTATAATAAT
>JAQTVP010000203.1 GCA_028707015.1 Dehalococcoidales bacterium
GGTAATACTGGAGGGGTGTCCGAGCGGTCTATGGTGACGGTCTTGAAAACCGTTGTCGGTGCAAGCCGACCGTGGGTTCGAATCCCACCCCCTCCGCCATTTTAAAGCTAATTTAGGATAAAATACTAAAAACAATAAATCCCCTATTTATAAGGGGGATTCTTTTTTTTGCTAACGCATTGCTAACCGTGTTTAGAAAGAAAATTACGAAAAGGGGATTGTGCCAAGTCTAATAAGTAATTCAGTCGCTATAGTACTAGCTGTACTTTCAAGTATTCGTTTTATTGATGATTTGCTCTCAGTTAATATTGATGGTTTAGGCTTGGGGGAAATAGCTTGAGCATTCACAGTGTCTAATTCAGCATTGAGTTCTTTCTCTAATTCGTTGGCTAATTCTAGTTCAGGTAACCTATCCCTTATTTCAGTAATAATTTTCAGAATAGGTTCAATATCAATTTTGTCCATTGTTAGAGATTGTATTGAATCAGAAGTTTGTTGTTGTATTTGTGATGAACTTACCGCACCATAAAAATTAGTAATATTAGATGTAGTTGATTGAGCAATTGTTTTTTCATGAACTGTAAAGGTTAAGCCTTTTCCAAGTATATTATCCTCTTCTAATTTCATAGCCCAATTCAGAATTATGGTTTTAATTGAATCTAAAATTGGAAATAAAGATGAATTACTTACTAATAATCTTACTCGTTTTTTACCTCCAATACTCTCCGAAAGGATTTTCGAATCTTCGGGGGAATATGATACTTGAATGGTATTACTGTCTGATTTTGAGTTTAAAAGACCAATGATTTCTGAGATAGGGTCAATACATGTCCAAAGTGTCCAACCGTCCTCTGATTCTTTGTTATTGAATGTGATTGGTAGCCAACCATGATATGGATTTAGACTCTGAGAAGTACCTCGTATTTTTCGGTAACTTGGAAGGTCTTTGCTATTTGGATAGCCGTTTAGTTCATTCTCTGTCCAAGTCTGGAAATCTTTTATACCGAGCTTTCTAGCTACAACTAGTGCTTTTCTGAGAAGGTCGGTTAAATCAGAACTTGGGTTGAGGGCTTCTTGTTGTAATTCTAAAACTAAAGAACTCATGTTAATTTACCTCTGTTAAGCGACAATACATTATATGAAATTAGATACGAGTAAATTATACATAATAAATATTCCATAAGTAAATGAATAATCTAATATGTATTTTGTGTGGATTAGGAAGGAACCGTTTTGTATCATTTAGCTAATGTACAATATTAATAACCTGAGGTTTTGAACCTTTTATAAATACCTCATCAAAACGATTAGCTGTCACTTCCTACAATCCGGGGATAACATGTGAAGAGGTATCCAAGGTGATATCGCAAGCCAACTGTGGCTTCGGAATCCCACTCCCTCCGCTATTTTAGTTATATTAGCTACGGGTTCTTAGGATTTCACCATATTTATGCAAAGCACTGAGAGCAGTTACTGCTCTTTCGGGAAAATAAAAATTAGGGATATGGTTAATATTCTCCAGTCGTTCTTTGGCTAAAATATCCTCTTCATTCCTGGAGTAAAAAGATGCATGAACTACTGGTTTTCCATTATGGTTAGGTATGCTTTCCAGTGCTTGATTAACAATCTGGATATACCACGGTATGCCTGATATGGATATCATATCAACATTATCGTCTTCAATTAGGGCCTTTATTACTTCTCGTAATAAATTAACATTGTTAAATAATAATCCCATATCAACCGGATTATGGTAAGAACCAATTGGAGAGACCAGCTTTTTCAGCTTTTGCTGTGTTTCAGGTGAGAATTCAGCTAATCTCAAGCCGGCCTCATAACATTTGTCTGCCATAATTAATCCAACGCCAGCCGCAATGGCAACGATAGCTACCCTATTACCGGCAGCCGGGGGTTGATAAGATAATGCTTTAGTAGTATCTAGTAGCTCGGTTAGACTGTCTATTGCAATTATTCCTGATTGAGTAAAAGCGGCTTTGTAATAATCATAATTACCGGATAGCGCTCCGGTATGAGACAGGCTAGCTTGATTTACCTTTTCATGACGGCCAGCTTTATAGGCTATAATTGGTTTTTGCTTGACGGTCTGTTTGGCCACAGTCATCAATTCACGTGGTTTTTCTAAACCTTCTATATATAAAACTATTACCTTGGTATCCTCATCCTGGGTAAAATAGCTTAATACTTCGTGGAAATCTAAATTACAGCGGTTACCCATGCTGATAAGCTTGCTGACGCCAACATTTGCTTCTGTGAGGGTTTGAGCTAAATAAACGCAGACACCTCCGCTTTGACTTATTAAAGCAGTGTTGCCAGCTTTAGTTGAAGATATCTGACTCTGAAAGGTGCCGTTAAAATTTATATGGGTATTTAATACCCCAAGGCAGTTGGGGCCGATAATTTTTATACCTGCTTTGTTAGCAATATTTCTGATTTTATCCTGTAAATCCTGTCCCGATTTTGTACCTAATTCCCCAAAACCACTGGTAAACATGATTACTGCTTTTATTCCCTTGGCAACACAATCCTCTATTACCGTTAAAATATGTTGGACTGGAACGGCAATAATAGCTAAGTCCACTTCCTCAGGAATGGCGGTAACTGAAGGATAAGACTTTAAGCTAAAAACTTCAGATAATGATGGGTTTACCGGAAAAATCTTACCTTTATACCCTCCATTAAGAAGGTTTTGTACGCTCCATGCTCCGACTTTTTCCATATTATCCGAGGCACCGATAACGGCAACAGTTTTAGGGTAGAAGACGCGATTTAGTTGTTCTGATAAATCCATTCTTTTACTAAATTCCCCCGTTGTTTATTATGAGCGTGTTTTTGATTCTGTATCCTTAAGTAACTGCCGTTAGTTTATCTAGTGTGATTCGGTAGAGATGCTGTTTAGCATAGAGTAACCTAGTGGGTTGAGATTGTATCCCTTAATGTAAGGTTTGACAAGAATATAGTTTTTGCCAAACCACAAAGGTATACACGCAGCATCATTAACTAGGTTTTGCTCGGCTTGTTG
>JAQTVP010000204.1 GCA_028707015.1 Dehalococcoidales bacterium
TCTAAAATTTATTTCTATTATTGTCATTATATTCTGTTGTTTTGAAGCGGATTTTGGTTTCCCGCATATAATTCTGCTTAATTATGTCGTAACCAATTTAGCGAGTCGATTTATCAAAGCTGATTTACACTCTTAGTATTTCTATTACCTAATCGGCGTACTTAGGGAAAGCTTTACCAAGTTCTACCAAAACATCATTTTTAAAATACTGTATGTAATCAACGATATTACCATGATTAGCAAGGACACTTTTTTACCTTAATTAAGAAATCTATAGTGTTCTGGCTTTATGTTTGGTCTATTTGCATCAAGAGATTATTCACTGCTAATTCAAACTTAACATGTGATATTCTTCCGATGTTATAAATTCACGATTGTATCAGTTCGGGAAATGCTATAAAATTAATAATTGTAATGATTAAGAGTGCTGATGTGATAGTAGTTATGCCACATCCTGATGATGTTGAATCTCGTATGGGTGGTACTGTAGCTCGTTGGGTACGTGAGGGCAAGGAAATCATCTATGTAGTGTGTACTAACGGTGATAAAGGGACTAATGATCCCAATATGAAACCATCAGAGCTAGCCAGAATTCGGGAACAGGAGCAGCTAGCTGCTGCGGAGATACTTGGAGTGAAAGAAGTTATTTTCTTGCGCTATCCGGACCAGAGTCTGGAGGATACTCCTGAGTTCAGGAAAGAGATAGTGAGATTGATAAGAAAATACAGACCTGATATTGTGGTAGCCGTTGACTCTTATGGGAGATACATTGATCATAGAGACCATCGAATCGCTTTACGTGTAATACTGGATGCCGTTTTTCCATATGCTGGCTATATTCATTCGTACCCAGACTTATTCGAAGAAGGGTTGCAACCTCACAGAGTGAAAGAGGTGCTAATATGTGGTACGCAAGATCCTAATTACTACATCGATATCACTGATACTATTGATATTAAAATTACCGCACTACGTTGTCACAAGAGTCAAGTGGGAGATGGGGCTCGTCCGGCAGAATGGATGAGACAGTGGGCTAAGAACTCAGCTGAGGGACAAGATTATGAACTGGGCGAGGCATTTCACCGGGAAGAGGTAAGATGGTCGCTAATTTAATGCACCGAAAAGATAATTCTTATAATCTACAACTTGTTTAATCCATTTATCCGTTCTTCAGAGGTCTAAAAATACTATTTTATTAAGCTAACTTTGCCATATAATCCAGCTTTAAATACCTGTTACTTAAGTATTTAATTTTATAGGTTTATAGAAATATAAATCATCTTAATAATGCTAATTGACACCAATTTGTATGATATCTATCATATATGGTAGTGGTTTATTAGTGATGGATAAATGTGAGGTGGTGTATGTTATTATTAAGAATCTGCCTGGTATCAATTATGCTTGTCACAGTATTTTCAATATCCTCATGTATTGTAACTTCTCACGATTACAGTGTTGAGTTATCTTGTGAACAGTTTGGTGAAAATGATCATTACTTTAGCGATTTTGAGTTAGAAATTGGTGATAAGATTAGACTGGCACTATGTTCAAATCAGACGACAGGTTTCCAGTGGGACTATGAGATTACTACAGATAATATTGTTAAAGAAGAAGACCATGATTTTGAAGAACCCGAAGAAGGTATTATCGGAGCTGCAGGTATAGAGTTGTGGACTTTTGAAGCAATTGAAAAAGGGACTACTGAAATTAAAATGGAATATAGCCAACCATGGGAAGGCGGCTTAAAGGTAGAGTGGACATATACTGCAAGAATAATTGTTAAGTAGGGTTTATAGTGTTAAGGAAGCTATCCAAAGACTTCTGATTTCAGAGACCACTGCAGATATTTGCTTGAAAGTGGGAAAATTAACGGCAAGAAATTAGGGCATGACCGGGTAGTAATTATTTTAAGATAGTTAGCTTATCACTTGCGTTTATTCCAATTATTGGTTACTTTCTTGCTTTCATATACCAGTCTGCTTACTTAGGTGTTTATGGCATACCAAATGATTTTGTTACTATAACCTGGGTAGACCTTTTTATAGCAAGTGGCAGCGTTATTGGAATGGCAATAATTTTATTGTCTGCCCTATTTATGCCACTTATTCTGGAAGCGTTCGGATTTCGGTTTAAAAATAAATTTGTGAGTATGCTAATAAGACACTTAGCTATCTACTCATATGCCACTATCTTAGTGATTAGATATTTCTATATTGGAGCTCCAGTTTTTTGCGCATATGTTTATCCTGCATTAATGACGTTTTTAGACTTTGGATTACCAATAATTGCACAAAGAAATATAAAAGGTTATATTAATAAAGTAATTACAGATGACAAAGAAGAAAGAGAAATTCTTCAAAAATTTCCTTTGTTTCCAGAAAAATATTTTAATGCTGCATTAATAGTAATAGTGATGGTGATGATTACGTTGGTCGTGGGAAATAATGAAGGAGAAAGAGCAGCTTATTTTCAAGAGGAATATTTAGTATCTTCTGCATACAGCGATACTGTTATCGTAAAAAAATACGAAGGATTTTTAATCTGTACTAATCTTAATCAAGGATTATCCGATAATAAGACTTTTTTCCTAGTAGAATTATCAGATGAACCAGAAATAGAATTGTTTTCGCAGCAACAAATACCTCTATACGAACGTTAATATCGTTCCTTAAATGTGATTAGTAATTGTTGTTTCGCTTGAATATTTGAAGTGCTTCTTCAAAAGTTAGTGATTGGGCATAGTGGCTAACCATATCGGGAATCTTCCAACCACCTAGACTTTGCAGTATCTTATTAGATAATCTTGATTTTGCATTGTTGATACAGAAACTACGTCTAAAACTATGGTTATTATAGTGTATGTTTGTGATTTTCCTGGTCTCTGAAGCATAATCTGGAGCTTAGTAAACTATCCAACAGTTACCTTCCGAACTTTTTTATAGACAGTCCGTAGTTATTTTATACGTGAACTCTGGAGCGGGAGACGGGACTCGAACCCGCGACAGCCTACTTGGAAGGCAGG
>JAQTVP010000205.1 GCA_028707015.1 Dehalococcoidales bacterium
ATATATTTTTTTCCCATTCCTTTTTCCTTAAAAAATAGAAGACAGGGATTAGCCCTGTCTTCTATAAATGAAGTGTCCCCTAAGACACTTCACGATAAAAACTATATTTTATCGTAATTTTATTCTGTTTTATCAATTTTATGGAACATTTTTCCTATGACAACGGTTAAAAATACACTAGAGACTGTAAGAAAATAAGGTGCAATAGCGTCAATCGTTGTACTGGGCAAATAAGAAACTAAAGCATAGCCACCAACAGACAAAATAGTGGCACTACCCCATAAAATGAGTTCTTTAATTTCCGATGTTTTTGCCTGAAACCAAGTCCATCTTTCTAGCAACCAAGATGCGGCAATAATGCCTCCGCCACCAGAAGCTAACCAAACCAAAAAATCTTTTAATTCCATCTAATTTATCCTTTCAAAAATATAATAAAATTACCATTTCATTTCAAAATGTTTTGCTAAAGAATAACTTACAATACCGTCTAAGTTTCTATCCACATATGCAATAGAGGGAGACCAATAATCCCTTGGGCGAGTCCACCAGTTATCTTCTTCGCCATAAGAATTTGGACTTTCTGGATCAACATAAAAATCCCAATCTGTTCCTTCTGCAATTGCTTCATCCATAATATCTCGCCTATCAGTTGCAGTTACGGTTTCAGACAAATCAGTAATTTCACTCAAATCGCCCAAAATTTTCATAAAAATATCGTCTGACGAAGAATCTGGGTTTCCGTATGCTGGCTTTTCAATAGTAATTTCCGGTACTGTCATAAGTTCTGGATCGCTAAAAATTACCGTAGAAACTTTTTTAGAATTGCCTTCTGATAATCTTCTATGTGTCCAGCTTCCTAAAAAACCACCATTTTCATAGCGTCTTTCATATACGCGATTCATGCCCTCCCAAGGATCATAAACAAATTGTCTAACATTCTGTTTTACAATTGTTTCTATTTCTTGCCCGACATCAGACATGGCAATTTCCATATCTTTTCGTATAGCATCAAGCAAAGCGGATTCGTTATCAAATATAGGCATGTATCACCATCCATATTCTAAGCGATCATCTTCTTTATCCTTTCGCTTAATTCTAACTTTTACGGAATAATCACATTCTCCACATTCTTCGAAAGTTTCATAATATTCCATATCATTTTTTTTGAAGGAATATTCTATAATAGATAAAGTTCCGATCCCGCATTCGGGACAATGTTTGTTTAATGATTTAACTTTGCGAAAATTACTGTACATCTTTTTTCGGTCTTCCTCGCCCTCTTTTTTCGACATAATCGCCTTCACCAAAGGTATTTTGTAAATTTCCAACGTTTTTTGTTAATTCTTGATAACTTTCAGTTAATTGTTTTATGCCGTTCTCAGACAAATCAAGTTTTGAAATATTGTCTACCACGCCAGATATTTTTGAAATCAAAATATTTAGATTAGATAAAATCGACATTTCATTGTATTTCATTTTTACAACATCATTTAATTCTTGCCTAAATTCGCTGTAATTTTTGATGCTTGATCTTATTTCATCCCATAATCCAGTAAAAATAAGTTTTTGAATAATATCCGCGTCGCCAATTTCAATATTAGTACATAAGTCTACGATTGACAGCATCAAAGAATATTCTGCCGTAACATAATTCTGCGAAACATTATTTTCTGCAAATAAAGCGTCCAAATAAGTTTCAATAATTTGTAATTTATTTTCTATTGATATGTAGGGATAAATATTTAATGTCATCCCATTGTAAATTTTTGCAATTAAAGGTAATTCATTTAATTCAATTTTTATTTTATCCATTTACTATCTCACTTGGAGATGGAGTTTTATCTCCATCTCCTTCTGAATAATTCGAACAATTTTTTGCCCCAACTAACATCTTATATGTTTTTTCTATGTAGCACCATCTAACAAAAGGGCAACCGTTTTGCCTTATGGAACAGAAAAAACATTGGCTATTATTTCTGATGAACTTACGCTCACCATATTTGCAAACCATTTTTAGGTGACTGCCACCGCTACAGTATCAGTCAAATCTCCGTTTGTGGCATCATGATAAGTGATGTCAATTACGGCAGAATGACCAGCAGAACCAGAACTTCCGGCTGTTATTACGCCAGTATGCAATCCTGCGGTAAACGCAGCAGAACCACCAGCACGTTTTACAAACGAACAAGACGTAGTAACATCGGAGTTTGTATACAATCCGCCCCTAATACCTAAAACAGATATATTCTGAGTTGAGGGAAGGCCAGCAGTTGCAAAACTAAGAGAACTTGGGGTTGCAGCAATGCTAGAAACAGCTACAGATGTAGAACTGACAGGAACCCAATGTACTTTAGCATAATAATCTCCACCAGAGCAATCAGTTGCACTAACAAGCAAAGCCTCACCTTGCAAGGTCTGACTTGAAACGCCATTGGCTGTAAAGTTCATGGTGTAATTACCGCTAATCTGGAAACTAGGAACATTGATCTGAAGTTCATAGGTTTTCACGCCAGCATTGTTATAAACATCTGCCAACAGAGTCAAATCAACCGTACTAGGAGGCGTTTCCGCATCAATAGTAATTTGATCAACAGTATCAGAATATGTATAAACCGCATCCACGCGTTGAGAAGCCCCACCTGAGACAGTGATAGTTGTGCCAGATGGTGTCACATCTTGAATTGTTCCATCAGGTAAAAATACATTAACCATTGTGCCATCTGGAGTTTCTGTAAGAGTTCCAGAACCACTAGCCGACAAAACCAAACAATCTGTTTTCAAAACTGATACCGCACTGTTTAAAACAGTAGCGCCAACATTAAGAGCAAGCACAGCAGAGGTAAAGATAGCTTCTTCAATATTAATTTCAATAAGCCGATCATGATAGTATGTATATAGAAGGGCGTTACCCTTTCCGCCACGAACCTCTGTTTTCTGCATACTAACTGTAAAGGCTGAACTAATATCTGCTTTACCATATGCAATGCCCGCCCCTGTAGTTGCATTTCTTAAAATTGCATC
>JAQTVP010000206.1 GCA_028707015.1 Dehalococcoidales bacterium
CCCAAAGTTTTAACGATGTGTGTTTCGTCGCGGCCTTGGCGACTCCGGTAGAATCTTCGCTAAACTTTCGTAAATCGGAGTCAATTTCTGGGTTGAACGTCACTACGACGCCTTCACCACTCTCCTTGACTTCTGTCTTCATTTTCCTTGTGTCCATCCGCGCCAAAAAAAGTCTCCACGTTTTATCTGCATTTGTTTCGACGGATTGTTCGGGAAGATTTTCGTAATGTTCGTCTAGGATTTCCCAAATTATCTCTTGTCTCCGCCTAAACTCAGCTATATCTTCTCCTTCAAGCTGTTCTAGCTGATATTTAAACGCTAGATGTTCTAACGATAATTTTCTGTGTGGGTCAGCACAAGTCTTAATTCGTTCATCTTGATAAATACCAGTTTCATAATTCAAACCATATCCGATAGAATAAATCCCTTTAGCGTCTTGGTCTCGTATCATCCTTCCTGTATCGTATAGAAAGAATTCCTTTGTTTTAAATAGGATACTTGCGACATTGAAGAGTTTGGAAGGGTAGGCGAGGCAAATACTTGTTACTACTGCCGTTATCGAGGTAGATTTTGTCTTTCTTAGAAGACGAAGACACCAGCTCTCGATTATCTCCTTTTTAGCAACTTTCGCATTCATTAAAAGCCATTTTTCTAGAGCCATATGCATGGATTGAAGTAGATCGGTCGATACGTGAGTGCCACGATACATATTCCAGAGTCTATCGCTTATGTATTGATTGCTTGATTGATTGTTATCGAAAACTACTTTCACCGGAGATACTTCACGCCCGAGTTCGGAATTTTTGTAATATTCAGCGGCTCTGTCGGTAAATGATAATATAAAGACAGTTGTCTCCACCGGGGCGACTTGAAGCAGTTGGAATATCGGCGTCTTGAAAGCACTTGAGGGGAAATAGTGAAAATCATGATGCCCAGAGATACCGAAATGTGGTTCAACACCAAGACTATAATCGTAATGCGTTTTGGGTGCCTGGTGCCAAAATAATTCTGCTAACTGAATTACATAACCTGGGAGAACCTTAATAACCTCGGAACCATCGGTGATATGTCCAAGAATTGCCACAACAATGTCGTAATAATCATCCCGAAATTTCGTCGATTTCTTAGAGATTACATCATTTAATATTGCCTTCAATTCATCCGAAATTTCTGAAGCTCCGCTCAATATAACTCTTACTAATCGCTCATTTTCTTCATCACGTGAAGAATAAGTTCTATATTGGCCTTTACTAATTTCGACGATCTCATCATAATGAGCATAATAATACAATGCTATCAGGCTGGCTTTCTTAGTTGTCTCACCATTTTTATTCTTATTGGTCCAATCATCCAGTAATGGTACTATGATATTTGCATGGTGCAACTCGATATTTTCTTTATTATCAAAAATAAACTGAATTATAGAATTCCATCCATTACCCTTTGGTCTAGTGAATGTAATTGTTAATTTATCCCGTTCTGACGCCTTTACCCCAAGTAATGCCAAAAAGTCTTCGTCAATTTCCTTGCAAGCTATTCTTGTCAAGAAAACGAGTCTCATCAGAAGCTTCGCACTATCTTCAAGTAGTTTGTCTTTAAATGTTTGAAAAAATACTACCGAGTAGTCAGATAGCAACACTGATATGCAGATTTCATCTTTCCAATAGCCTGCTACATCGGCATCATTGACTATGTTCTGGATTAACCCCTTAACCTCATCGATACTGTCATGTAATTTCTCTGAAAGCCAGCTTCTCAAAGCCCTTCGAATTGGCAAGGACGTCCCAATATCTTGAAGAAATGCATGATGGTCTTTCGTCGTACGGAAAGTTCTTTCAATGACCCTATCCAGCGCCCATTCTTCATAAATATCATGTGTGATAAAGTACCCACCTATCACAGGGTCACGCTTGATGATTTCATCGAAATCTAGACTTCGCAAACTTTCTTCATCGCACTCGCTAGTATCTACAACCAAATGCCCCTTCATAGCCCTATTAAACGCTATCTTTAAGAAGCACTCCTCTCTCTTTATATGAGCATTGTTCTTTTGATATTCACTCTTTACTATTTGTTTCTTCCATAAAGCATCTTTGAAATCATGATAGCTGACAGTCTCATCGAGTTTATTACTTGTACGTAAGTACTCATTAAGATAGAAGGGCGTCGTTAACAACTCAAGTAACCTTTTGTTTCCAGGGAGCTTGAAATTATATTTTTCTGCAAGTCCGTGTAGATTTTCAGGTTTAAGCCTTTCTATATTTATTGATTGGAATGCAACACGATGGATTTCACTTAGCTGGAATTCCAAGGCGTCGATATACCCATACCTCGTTGTGATGAGTACTTTCCAGTTCGCTCCTAGCAATAAAGAGAGAAATTCAGAAAAGACTTCTCTATCCTGAATGTCGGAGAGCTTCTCAGCGGAATCTATAACAATAATTTTCTCGCTATGATTTTGATGTTCTTCGATAAAGTCCCGGAACGTAAATGGCCCATAATCGGTAAAAAGCCTGTTGATATTGTTAATATTAAATTCTATCGCTTTAAAGACGAAGAACGGTGTGGTTTCTCTTACCATATCATAATAATCTTTTATTATCGCGGTCTTTCCTACACCTGCTTCACCGCTAAATATAACCAACGAACACTTTATAAATTTGGCTCTGAGTTCTTCAAGAGTACGTGATCTATCTATTTTTATTTCAGTATTCTTAAATTGCATATTCGAATGTATAGGGCCAAGAACTGATTCGGTATGCTTAATTAACTCTCCTATGAAATCAATGATACTTTTTTCAAGACTGAAAAAGTGTTTAGCTATGTTGGCGTTCTGATCACAGACGAAAGGAGATTCAAAAAAGCTCTTGCATCTCCATTCAATTTCTACACCTAGGTTTGATGCATACTTTTCTATTTCGGCCTTATATTTTGGATCTTTTTGTCCTTTTTTATTGCTCTCGGAGAATTCTCTATTTAAGTAGAAAAGTATCTTGTTGAGTTTGGTGTTTCGCC
>JAQTVP010000207.1 GCA_028707015.1 Dehalococcoidales bacterium
TCGTACCCCAATCATCTGTTTCGATTTCGGGGAATTCGATTTTGTCGGTGTTGGTAATTGCTCTACTTGCTGCTGCGTCCCAATTATCTACTAATACTCTGGCATACTCCGTTCCGGTACATTCGCTTCCTGCACCACTCGGGTCGCCATTAAAAAGCGCTGCATAAAGATGTGTTGGTTGAGTAAAACTGTCATTTTTCAACACATGGTCTAACGCTTTATTGACTACATAGGTACTTAATTTTCCCATTTAGTTTCATCTCCTTTCTATATTTTCTTGCCCCCTGTTTAGGTCAATATGCTGATAAAGGCAGAGGTTAGCCATCAAACCTCTTTAACCATGCAGAGGGCAAACCTAAAATTCTATTCTTATTTATCATAATATATTCTGTAAGGTAATTGCCCATGTTTTGTTTCCAAATAATGTCGAGCATTACAAACTCTACAAAGTATTTCTAAATCATCTATTTGCCTTTTACCATCTAATATTGATTTTATAAAATGCGACCTCTTGCCAATCATTTCTTTATTCCCGCCACCGTTTTTATGATTAATTTCTAACAATCTAACATCATCGCAACCGCATTGGACACATTTAACAATTCCCTTACCAACTATTTTTAATAACTTTATTTTCATTTCCTGATAACGTTTTCTATTTCTTTCTGCTATTTTTTCTTTATTTTTTTTATTATATGCTTTTTGATATTCTTTATATTTATCACGGTTTTTATTATATCCTTTGATTTTCCCTTTCCTGACTTTCTCTTTATTATTATTCCTATATTCCTGATTTCTTTTTAATATCATATCTTTATTTCCCTGATAATATAATCTATTATTTTCTTTTACCTTTTCTTTGTTATTATCCCTCCATTCTTTGTTTTTCTCCAAAATATTACCTTTATTTTTTTGATAAAAATCTTTTCGTTTTATTATTATCTCGTTTTTATGTTCTGCTCTTCTCGTTTTTTGGTAATTTTTTATTTTATATTTATTCTTTAGATAATATTTTTTATGCCATTCTGCGTCATAAACCATATTGTTTCCTTTTCAGAAATTGACACGAATTCCGAAACGAACATAATAATCTCTTATCATTTCTGTCTGCATTATATCTAATAATCCTACTCCTGCGCCAATTTCTAAATTCCCTTTTATATTATAACTTACATCTGCACCTAATTTTGGCTGTTCAAAATCATAAGATGTTGCATTAAGACTTAAATCTTTCCAGTCCAAAACTGAATAACTGATTGCCGGAGAAAAACCTCCATTGTAAAGTATACTGAAAGCCCAATTATCGTTTAATTCCTCTACAGTCTGTCCAACTTCCAAATCTTTCTCCAATAATGGCTCTGTTTTTCGGTGTCTAATAATTTCTACACCTTCATTCAGCGATACTAAATTGCCTTCTGAATCCTCATAGATTACTACTTTTTCATCACCAGATTTTACCATTATTTTATCCGGACTTTCCTGAAACTCATCTATTCTGTTTTCAAAGACTTCTCGTAATTCCTTAATCTCTTCTTTGTTTTCTGATTCGTTCTCGCGTAATTTTATTAACTCGTCCTTAACGCCTTCATAGGTTTCACTTTCTCTGACTACGATAGTTTCCTTCAAAGTATCGGTTACTACTCTTTTTTCAACATCTGCTATCTCGGTCTGTAATTTAATTATAGCACCTTGTTGTTTTTGAAGTAACTCAATTATCTCCTGCTCATTAGTAGTTATTTTCTCATCGCCGGAAAGCCAATAGCGATAAACAGAATATCCACCAAAGAGCAGGAGGACAATAAACAAAAAAGTTATTATTATTTTTTTCCAATCCATAATATCAACTCCCATCAACAGTAACCGTAATGGACTCATTTAAAAATTGTATAACTTCACCTATCGAAACTGTTTCATAACAAGTTCCATAAACAATATAATGATTAAAACCTAAGGTATTTATAAAACCTGAAACTATACCCCAACTACCACTTTCGGGAGCAGGAAAACTTACTGCATATTGATTTTTGGTTTGTCCGTTTTCCGGCTCACTCCATAAAGGGCAACTCTGTCTTTCATATGTATCTTCCGGCTCATTCAAACTGACTTCATCACTCATCGCGCTTTCGTTTAAGCAAATCTCAATATCTGTTGCCTCCCCTATGTCTGTACCTAAAAAGATTGCTTTGAGTATGTTTTCTGTCATACCATCTATTATCCCACCCGATTCAAAAGATACTTCAATATCTCCAATTGCAATTGAGAATTTCATTCCTTCTGTTAATTCGACAGGAGAATCTAATTCGTAATATGCTATTATGCCGAATTCTTCATTAAGTAGAACTATATGGTCTATACTTCCCCAATCTTCTGTTTCTACTTCTTGAAATATTATACTTGAATTGTTTTTAATTGCCCTTTTACCGTCCATTTCCCACAAAGAACAAACAACCCTCTGGTACTCCGTTCCTGTGCATTCAGTTCCACCATCTTCTGGATTACCGTTATATAATGCGCAATAAACCGTTCCATAGGGCAAGGAATCTGTTTGCATAACCAAAAGGTCTAATATATAATTTCCTGCATTCGTTGACATTCTCCCTGACATAATAACACCTACTTAATTATTTTTAATACCCATTCCAATAATCTTTTTAATCCTCTCCCAATAGCAAGTAACCATTTCCACCACATCAAACCAAAATCTTTAATATTGAACACTACATAAACTCCGCTCATTATCAGCCAAATCCAAAATAGTATTTCAAATATAGTCATTTCTTAATCTCCTTTTTTACTGTCAAAATACTTTCATATTTCGATAATTTTATTTTATTAGTATGTTTTTATTTAAACTTCAGATAAAATGTGAATGTGATGCCTTTTTCGTACTTAATAGCGATATTGCGTTTATAGTCGCCTTTCGTTTTGCAACTTATACAATTCTCCAAACCCGTGGAGTTTTCAAATTTTACAACCCCTCACCCTGAACTCCAAGACATTTTTTCAGGATAT
>JAQTVP010000208.1 GCA_028707015.1 Dehalococcoidales bacterium
AAAGCTAAGATACAATTCGATACTATTCGATACAAAATATGAGGGAATTTATGAATATAATAAAGCGGCTATTTAAAGGAACCGAACGAATCCCTTCTCCTGACGTTTCCAGACTGTATAATTAAACACTTTTATCGACCCCATAGTTCCAATAAACGGATTTATCACAACCGGTTTTTCGAATCAACGCATTATGCTATAGTCGTGTTTGCCGGCAGGCCAGTATTCCTACAACTTTTTCCTGTAAAACGGCTAATGTGCTTTTAGGCATAATAAATATACTAAAAAACACTTTAAATACGTATAGTATGTATTCTTATGTTTCTCACAACCGTTTAAATTATTGCTTATTAATCATTTCCATTAACTTAATCCTCGGTATCAATATCCTCTTCCCGTACCTGACACATGGTATCTTCCCCTGTCTGACGAATTCATACGCCGCACCCCGGCTAAGGCCGAGTAATTTAGCGGCTTCCGGTACCGATAACACCAATTTCTCTTTTTGTTGGATTGAATATATTATATTATTATTGGTTTATATTATTACTATATAATATAAACCAATAATATAGAACTTTATTATTGTAAAACATTATACGACTTGATATAATAAAGTAGGTAATTATTAAGGAGGAAAAAAATATGGACGACATTTTAAAAGGTAAACTTACTAGGTTTTTATTACATTACTCGCATAATTTTCTCTTTGGCCTCCCGGCAGGTAGCACAGATTATAGTAAAGGAAGACAAAAAAATATATATAATAATCTTAGAGAAAAGGGGAAAAAGTTATGGGGAGATAAGTTCGATTTCATCGATAAACCCTATGATAATGTTACATCACAATTATTAAGTTATCCAGGTATAGAGAGATTGATAAAAGATTTTATTATCCCTACTACAATGGCTCTCTTTTCAGAAGATCTATTAAATAGTCTAAAAACCTACTGGCTTGATGGAAACAAACCTAATGAATCATTTCTTATTCGTTATCGCCTTAATCGCGAAACTGCTTCTCCATTTTTAGACGTTAGTGAGTTTGAACATGAAAACAATACGCATAGAAATGTTAATTCATGGGGTGATTTTGCGTGGTTGTGGTTTGAGGAAATAGAACCTGAGTTCAAGGAATATATATATAAATTAAGAATAGAAAATAAATAAAATGGCTCTTTGCTATAAGGATCGTGGGAATATGGATAAAGGATTTTATTCATCAGATCAAATATCCGCTGAAGCTAAACTAAAAAAGTATGAAGAGGCAATAAAAAAACTATCGCAAGGTGATCCACTGCAAAAGACCTTAAAGCATATGATGATTCCGTGGAAGTTAGAAGCTAGCCTATGGATGAAAAACCCAGAATGTCTCAAGAAATCTCTACAGATAACAATAAATATGGTTCACAGAAACGAACAAATCAACATTGCCGCTGTCTGCGCTGGACATCAGATTATAATGTGCGATAACGAAATGGTGAATTTAAATAATCAAGACTATTATCTCTTAGTTCCTATGCAAGGGATAGAAACGCCATTTGGTGTCTATGAAAGAAACGGCTTTGGCAAAGATTTTCAGACAATAGTTGAAAATAAATGGGGTAAGAAGTTAGATAAATTTCCCTGCAAATATGTCGCACAGGTTTACCGTCGCCCACTTCTAGCCAATAATGTTCTACAATTCTGGGAAGAATTAGAGCAAAAAGGACTATTCGATTTTTGGGATCCAAAGGGTGGTCCTGTTAAATGGTGTCGAGACCACCCTAATCCACATCTGCCAATTCTAAGAGTCTTTGAAATTGATAGAGATTTAAGATCTGTCATAGATTATCGTAAAGTACCTGGATTTCCTCCATTTCTTACAGGGATTGGAATAAGAGCCAAAGCGACTCCAGTATTAACCGATGAAGAATTTGAACAGCAGTGCAACAGTCTATTAGACATATTTAAGAAACCAAAATACAAATTGCAGTATTAGTTTTTAATATTACGAACATTATTTGCGTTAATATTGAATTGAAAAACCTAAAGTAGGAGGAAGATAATGTCGAAATCATTAAATAATACATGCAAGTTTGTTCAACCTCAATTAAACTAATCGGAATTGGCAACGCCAGATATAAAGTTGTCGTTCAAATGGCACAAACAAAGTTTGGTGGAGGTCCTAATAATGTATATGACTAAAAGTTCATTTTTTTCACAATTGGAAGACTTAAAAAATAAAATAGACGTACGAGACCACAGGTTAGTTTTTGGTATCTTGAATTTTGCCAGAATAAATAACTGCATATTAACTCCTTTAGGATTTCACAGCTACGTATACCATTATGGATATCAAATTCACTGTAGTTATGATGAAAAGCGACTTGTCTGTCCGTGCGCAGAAGCTGTATCTGAAATAAAAGAAAATGGTCATTGCTCAGGTAAACTTTTTTGGCGCGATATCACGACTTATTTTGAAATAAATGGCTGGTTAAGTTTTGAGGATTTATTTAAAGATGATGTCATAAAATCTTTACCAGGTACTTTACTAGAACACGGAAAGATTGAATCCGGCATTGAGTTCATAATCAAAAATGCCTTAAAGGAAACGAATTTACCCGAAAAAGATGAGTTCTTAAAATATTTTTCACGTTATTATAATGCCGTTTATAGAGTTTTCAATTTCGCCAGGGTAAACAGCTTTATTATCACCCCTGACGGTTATGATGCAACAATCACTAGATATTTGCGTGCTCAACATTGTCCCTGTTATACAAGCCGTACTGTATGCCCATGCCCTGAGGCTGTCGAAGAAATAAGAGGACTTGGCCACTGTTATTGTCAGCTATTTTACCGTGATATACATACTTACATGAGACTTCACGATTGGTTGGGTACTGAAGAATGGGAAAAAGCAATTAAAGAAAAGGAAGAATATGCTAAGCGAAAAGGAAACTAAACAAGCAACAATTTGTTTGTGTTGTTAATACCAGCCATGTGACGCCGTGTCAAAACTATTTCTA
>JAQTVP010000209.1 GCA_028707015.1 Dehalococcoidales bacterium
ATTCAAGGTGGAGTTTGAATTATTCTAACTATCTCATGACAAGAAATTATGCTTTGAATGATTCAAGGTGGAGTTTGAATTATTCTGCTGAAACATTATCTCTTCCAAATAATTTAGCTGTTGCTAAAAATTTAAGTGTTGATACTGATACTTTGTTTATCGATTCTGTAAGTGGGAATGTAGGAATTGGGACGACGGCGCCGATAAGTAAATTGACTCTTTCTGGTTCTGGTAATTTAGATGCCTCTACTGCTGTTTTTTCAATAATAAATGATGGAACTATTAATGCGACTACGAAGATAAATTTTGTTGCAAATGATGCTGATGCCGCCTCAACTTTTGCTGGAATTTCAGCTGTCGTTCATGGTAGTGGTTCTGGGGGTCAAATTGGTAGATTGGGTTTTTTTACAAAAGCGACGGTTGCTGCAGAGTCGCTTAGTGAAAGGTTAAGCATATTATCGGACGGAAGAGTTGGAATTGGGACGACGGAACCGGGAGCTCCGCTTGAAGTAATTGGCACTAATGGTATTTATGTTCGCAATATAATCAGCGAAGCCACCTATGGAAAATATTTTGCAGGAACTGCGGGAGGGGGTTATGATGCAGTCAATCCTAGTCCGGGTTACGGGCATCATTTTTTTATCAATGGTAGTGAGAAAGTAAGAATAACGGACGGCGGCAACGTCGGCATCGGGACAAACGAATCTGCGAGAAAACTTCACGTGAAGGGGGATGGGGCAACTACAGGCTCAGTTCTAGTCGATAGCGGTTTCTTGGAAGTAGATGGTGTTAATACTTATTCCAATGTTTCTGGAGGTACAGAAAACTTGCGTATAGGCTGGCCAACATCTTCAAGAGTTGCTTTTAACGTCGAAGGAACTGAGGTTATGACTATGTTACCAAGTGGAAGAGTTGGAATTGGGACGACGGAACCAGGAGCAAAGTTACACGTTAAAGAAAGTTCAGGGGATACTAAGCTCACAATACAGCAAGGAGATACTAGTAGCGCGGGTATTTTGAATTTATACGGTGGGCGAGAGTGGCATCTGAAAGCGACACGATCAGGAGTAACTCCCGCGAGTGCTTTTGTAATAAGGGATGCCAGCTTGGGAGAGGACAGATTTACAATAGATATCAACGGCAACGTCGGCATCGGGACGGCGAGTCCTACTCAAAAATTGGATGTGGCAGGTAGTCTTAATCTTAGTACTGGTGGAGGAATTTATTCTCCAGTAGGAACTCTTCGTGATGGTAACGGTGGATGGATAAGAACTTATGGTAATACTGGATGGTATTCACAAACTTATGCTGGGGGGTGGTATATGACTGACACGAGTTATATAAGAAATTATAATAGCAAACCCCTTTATATTGCTGGTACTGGTAATATTTTTGATGGATCCTTATCTGTTGGTGGTCTTTCAACATTTTACTCTTTGTCTGGAGCAGGCATATCTTACGGTGGGCAAGGGGGAACACAATTTTATGGGGCGGGTAGTGGTGCTGCTATGCTCACATTTCATAGACCCGGTGCTTATGCTATTAATTTTGGATTAGATACAAACAATCAGCTTTCTGTTGGGGGTTGGAGCATGGGAGCAAATACCTATAAAGTATGGCATGCAGCGAACGACGGTACTGGTTCAGGATTGGATGCTGATTTACTTGATGGATACAGCTCTGAAACTTGGGTTCAAAAAGCAGGAGATACTATGTCGGGAAATCTTAATTTTAATAATTATGGTTTGGGAGTTGTTGGAGTTTATTCCGCTAGTAGATATCAGGGGGTATTTGCTATGGGTAATTCATACAAACTTTCTGCAGACGGAACCACACCAGGAACCCTTTATGGTATAGCTTGGACTCATGAGAATGTTGGAGGACAATCAATTGCCGGACTATCCCATCAAGCTTTATTTATGGCAAACGGCGTAACGCAAACTGCAATTGGAACAGGTATTTATACTAAAGGTAAGGTTTATGTAGCGGGTGGGGGGTCAGATTCTGGTTATAGCGGGGCTATATGGACTAATACAGGCAGTCCGTATACTACTAGTCTAGCAGGATATACTTTGTCGTTTAATACTGGAGCAAATGCAGCTAGGACAAGTCGTATGTATATTGATAATTCAGGTTATGTAGGTATTGCAATGACAAATCCTTCTGTTGCTTTAGATGTTACTGGCAACATTGAATATACTGGCACCATCACTGATGTTTCTGATGCACGATTGAAAGAGAATATAATTGCCATTAATAGCTCATTGGAAAAAATAATGAAACTAAATAGTATTTCTTTTAATATGATTAATGATTCTAGAACCAATCTTGGTTTCACCGCCCAAAATGTGCAAACCGTATTTCCAGAAGCAGTTAGTATTATAGACCCAGAAGGAGGATATTTGGGCCTTGATTATACTCAGTTGATATCTCCTACTATTAGGGCTATTCAAGAACAACAACTCCAAATAGAAAGTTTGAAAAAAATAGTTTGTGCGGACCATCCAGAAGAAAGCATATGTTTGAAAGGTAAAAGATGAAGGAAAAATTATCTTTTTCAAAAAAGAGATTTTTTAATTATGGTTGCTATTTTTCTTTCCCTTATTTTTATTCAAACATAAGTGATATTTACAAATCCTGCCGAAAGCTTGAAGGAAGATTAAGATTATCGGTAGCATGGAGAATTTGTATAAATGGGTTTTTATTTTTAATACTCACTATTAATGTATTAATTAAATAATTAACAAAATAGATATAAAATTAATGCATTAATTAGTTGGGGTGTAAATTGAAATGTTTATATAAGTAATCATAAACCTTTTATACTTCTTTGGTTTTATTGAAAAATGATAAGCACGACTCTAATCATTCTTTTCGTTCTTATACTTGTTATATGGATTGTGATAGAAGTGAAAAGAATGAAGCATAAAGTGTTTGCTATTCTTCTTATTGCGCTTATTCTTTTTGCTTATATGGGATATGCCATGATTTCTAAAAATAACG
>JAQTVP010000210.1 GCA_028707015.1 Dehalococcoidales bacterium
GCTTGGCTACTTGTGCAATTATTTCACGATCAACATAATCAATATGAAGTTTTGATGCAATTAGTTTGCCTACCTCAGGTGCCCCACTTCCCATTTGTCCTCTGATAGTCAACACAGGCATGTTTTATACCTCCTTGTTCTTAAATTTTAAGCTTTTCCTGTGTATTATACAGTCATAATTACATTAAAAAGCGATTAATCCATATGTTCCATCATTCTGTGTTTCGGAGATGGTTCTTTACCAAACAGCGCCATTCCAAAATGTTCCAATTTGGCATTTGAAGTAGTATCCACATCATGCCAGCGAGCCATAAATTCCTTCTCCGTCATCCATGTCTTACTGAACGAAGCTGGATCCTCAAACACCAGAACGGAACCATAATGATCTACAATGATAGCATAATGTCCATCATCGTAATCATGCTTCCATTCTTCTAGTGACATCAGTTTCTTTGCCCATGCCTGTACCAATACTATAACCGGTATATTTTTATCTACATATTCCTTCACTTTCTGTAAAGTAAAATAGCATTTTGCATAGACTTTAAAGCCGTGTTTTTCTGCCACTGCCATCATATTTTTCAAAGGAGTTCCCTCAGTACTAACTTTCATTTCTTCAAGTAAATTAATTTCGGGTATGTCCAGCCCATAGTATGCTAAAACCAGTTGAAGTGCTTTAGCCCCGCAATCAAAATCAAATGTCTGTCTTCCGCTTGGTAAATCAATCCCCATACCACTGCTCTCCATTTTTTATATAACATCAGACTCTTTTCACAGTTATCATCATCTCATACAAGGCTTCGGCAAAAACCCGCCTGAGAGTTTCTATCGCTTCCAAATTTGGTGTTCTGTCCGTATTCATATACAAGTTCTGGTTTGTTTCCTGTAATATAGCTGGGACTCTGTTTCCAACCCTTGTCGCTGCATTTATAGAATGTGCTCCACATACATGTCCATACACGTAATGATACTTGGACTCATTCACACTGACTTTAATACCAGGGAGACGTTTAATGAGTTCTTCAGCGTATGTCTCGATAAATGAATCCGGGCAGAATTGTACCCTTTCTCCATTTTGCGGCGAAATTTGGTAGTTCATAAGTTCTATCTGGTTATCAGCTACTCCCTTGGCTGTTATCGTTGAATGGGCATCTAACATGAATGTCCTAAACCTAAGTGCTCTTGCAATACTCTGGTGAAACTTCCTTAAATATTTTTTGGAAAGAAATTGTCTTAATTCTAAACCAGGATTATGTTTCGCCCGGTATATGGGTTCTCCAAACGAATCTTTCAATGGTACACTACTGTCTATGTCCTCTGGATCACGGTTGGCTTCTAAAATTATGCTGCAGTAAGGGAATGTGAGGGATAAATTACCAAGACTGTCGTGAAAGTTGTAGAGCCATATCGTATACCAATCAACATTCCTGGTAAGTCTCGGGAAATCATTTGATAAAGAATCGACAGGGATCTCACAGGGTATCAGTATCCCACTATGAGGTATAACAACGAGCATTTCCTTTAATTCCAAAGAAACCCTCTTAAGAATGGTTAATGATGTAATAAAACAATTTCTTTACTGGCATAAACGCCATTTTAGAATACAATCGTACGACTTTTTTCAACTCGAAAGAATTATAACATAAAAATCCTATGTTAGGTCTTTACAAGTGTTTGGTAGGTTATCTTTTGGTTGACGTTATCATTTAAGCCTCCTATAATAGCATCACTATGGGGAAAATTATTGATTTAGTATTCCCCCCCCAGTAAATCCATCTTATCTATCAGTCCTCCTGGTTATTCCCACGCCACGTCTGGCATAATGTATCTTCCCTAATCGTGGTTTACGTTTACGCTTGAAAGCATTATCCAGAGGTATCTTAAATTTTGGCTTCGGTAAAGTTCTAGCTTTATGGCTTTTAATTTCATCTTGTTTTAAGACTGGTATGTGAGTAAGGTCAGCCCAATTCTTAACATTGTACTGGATGCCCGCTTGTTCGGCTGGAGTCTTACCATTGAGTGATAGATGTGGCTTGAAATAATTGTAATAAACAAGCCATCCGTCCGTGAAGTCCTTCAAGGTCTCAAAGTCACGGAATGAGCGTATAACCTTCGTCCTGTCTTTTAACGTGCCGTGGAACCTCTCAATTTGGCTTGTGCTTTCTCCTGTGTCCTTTGTTTTGAACGGATTGCCTTGTACGTGTTCGGTATCACTCCCATAAGCCTTCTCTATTCCGCCCAGATAAGAATAGTTCTGGTCGGTAATAACTTGTTTAGGTATTTTGCCAACCCTTGATTGAGCATCCCGCATAAGCATTTCGGCGTCGTGAGTAGTACGAGATAAGGCAACACGAGAAGCCAGTAAGTATCTTGTCTTGGTATCAATAATGTCGTAAAACCATAGCTTATGTTGCCCATCCACGTCTATCATAGTTTCATCGGCAACCCCAATGTCGCCGACTTGCGGATGGTAATCTCGAAATTGCTTTGACGCTAATTCCGTGTATTTTTGAACCCATCCGAATACGACTGCCTTTGAAGGATAATAACCGCGTTCTTGTTTTAGATGACTTCGTATCTCATTGATACTCATTCCCGTGTAGTACATATTGACGGCACTACTCACGTATTCAGATGGCACTTCCCCGTGGAAGGCATCGGCATCAAACTTGAATTTGCGTTTGCAGGATTTGCAGTAATATCGCTGGACACCTTTATAAGTGCCAAACTTCACCACCGCAGTTGAACCTCAATTCTTACAGGTTGCAGCTTGGGTAGTTATTATCTCTATTCCCATATTTTCTCTCCCCCTGTCTATAAAACGACTTTCAACCAAATCAGAACTTAACCCATTCATGGACTTGCCTTAATCCGTCATCTCTGGTAAATTTAATATTGTCTTTCTTATTTCATGGGGCTGTAGCTCATCTGGTAGAGCGCTTCAATGGCATTGAAGAGGTAAGGGGTTCGAGTCCCCTCAGCTCCACCAAAGGGGACGATA
>JAQTVP010000211.1 GCA_028707015.1 Dehalococcoidales bacterium
GCTTTTATTCCTTCGGCCATTCGGTTAATTCTGACCAATGGTGTGTTCCCGATTAGTTCAATAGAGTTTCCGGCTATACCCCTGGTTATCTTGGGTATCTCAATTGTCTTATCCTGTAGTTTATCTAAATTATTTGTGGGCTCTGTCATCTCTTAATTCTCCTTCTGGATGTACTCAATGTTTGGTACGGCTAAATGTAATACATAACCGGATCGGATTGTGTTTTCTTTCTATGTCTGTCCACTAAGTCTTGCAGTGTTGTAGAATCCAGAATGTTTTCCATAGCATATTTTATTTCACTCCAGACATCACGGGTGACACAGAACTCAGAACGATTGCATATAGCTGGATCATTGACACATTCTACTGGAGCTACCGAACCCTCGAGTAGCTTAATTGCTTCACTTAGTTTTATTTTGTCGGGATTTCTAGCCAGATAAAATCCGCCTTTGGGCCCCTTGGTACTGCGAATAATCCCCCCGGCTATTAACGGGGAAATCAGATGCTCAAGGTATGATAATGAAATCTGTTGTTTCTGGGCGATTACTTTCAACAAGGTTGGGCTTTCACTCTGGTGAAGGGCTAACTCCAAGAGGGCTCTGGTTCCGTAACGTGCTCTGGTAGAAAACTTCATTAATATGTGCCTCCCTGTAAAAAATATTTATAAAGTTGAGTAAACAGATAAACATTATCTACTATAGCATGCAACAGAAATGTTGTCAATTTTTCAGATCATAATTTATAGTTAAAAAAGAGATGATAAAATTAAGGAAATTATTGAATATGGAAAAGCTGGATAGTTAGTAAGTTTAAATAGAGAAAAACTCTCATATTTCAGAGAATAGACATTCTTATGATAATTTTACTATACTTGCTTCGTTAAAACTGAATACAAAAATGGAGGTAGATTTATGCCAACTATAGTTCATTTTGATATTGCTGCGGATGATACAGAAAGAGCAAAGAAGTTTTATGAAGCATTGTTTGACTGGAAAATAGAAGGCCCCCCTGGAATGACTGATTACTATTTAATTGAAACAAGTGGTTTGGATGGGGAAAGAGGAATTGGCGGAGGTTTGGGGAAAAAAGGAGAGCCTAATCAGAAAATAACTTCCTATATAGGTGTAGATTCAGTTGATGTATATGCATCAAAAATTGAACAATTAGGTGGGAAGGTAGTGCAATCAAAAATAGCTGTACCTGGATGGGGATATATGGCAATTTGTATTGATACGGAGAACAATATATTTGGTCTGTGGCAAGAAGATAATAATGCAAAATAAATAATAAATTCTTATAAAACAGATAAAGATTGATGGTATTTCATCTACAGTGTAATCATGGTCAGATTAATCTGGGATCACAGTTAAATAACACAATAATAAGTCTGTTGGCAGTTACAGCCGAGCCTGTTAGAGCTGATTGTATAAAGGTTTGTAGATTTAAATAATTCTGTTAATTTAATCAGTTATTTATATATTGGCCTATCTATTAAATGGGGAAACAGGGAGAAGAGATGCCGTAATAGCATGATATTTTGTGATGTTACCTACTTGACAGTTAATCTCTTAGAAATTAAAATCATAGTGAACGTTGCTAAGCAACAGTGGTACATTACTTGTTTTGCGAAGTTGATTTTTCCGATGAAAGTGTAATTAATTGCTGGCGGCCACTGGTTTCCAATAATAAAGGGGAAACCTATAATGTTGAGAAATAGTAAGAATATTTGATGAATTTTAGAAAATGGATAGGACCTGGTATCGGGGTAGGGATTTTACTGACTTTCCTGATTTTACCACCAATTGAACCTCTTACTGCATTTGGCATGAAGATATTGGGCATTTTTTCCTGTACTGTTATATGGTGGATAACCGTTGGGATAGGATACCCGAGTTTCTTGTGCTTGGCTCTTTTAGCAGCAACCGGAGCGATGACATCGGAAGATGTGTTTGCTGCCTCAATGGGTAATTGGCTTGTCTTCTTCATAATTGCTGTTATGGGGTTGAGTGGAGGACTCCGGCACAGTGGTTTTTCCCGCCGCTTTGCAGTGTGGTTTATGTCATTGCCCTTCACTAAAGGGCGTCCGTGGATGCTAATAACGATGTTACTTTTTGCTTGCTCTCTAATGGGTATGGTTATGTCGTTAACTGCTAATTGTATTATCTTTATGGCTATCGTTGCGCCTATGCTGGAAGAGATGGGCTACAAGAAAGGGGACAAATTTGCTGCTACAGTCATGATGGGGATTGCCTGGGCGTCTACTGCCTCATTTATTATGACTCCCATTGCCAGTCTCGGTAATCTGCTGGCGATAGGCTGGATGCAGCGTGATTTAAATTATACAGTTACTTTCCCGCAATGGTTTCTCTGGGGAATCCCCATGGGAATACTGGTATTTTTAATTCTTCTATTTGTCTATCGCTTTATAGTTCGCCCCGATGTTAAAAAATTCGCTGAGATGGGTTCTCAATATGTTGCTAAGGCGAAAAAAGAAATGGGAGCCATAAGACCAGAAGAAAAAATAGCTGCTGGAATATTTCTTTTGGTGATTATATGCTGGTTGCTCCCGGATATGGTGAAAACTTTTCTGCCAAATGTATCTGAATACTTGATTACTATAGGGCGAGCTGTTCCTGCTCTTATTGGTGCGTGTTTTCTGTGCTTAATCAAAGTGAAGAGTAAGCCGGTATTGCGCTTTGAGCAGTGGATGAGAGATTATACAGAGTGGGGGACAGTGGCACTGGTTGCTGCGATTGCAATTATGGGAGGACTCATTGGTGATCCTCAAACCGGAATACCTCAGTTATTAACCAGCATTTTCCAGCCAATGGCAACCTCACTGCCTTTCTTTGCCTTTTTGCTTCTTGCTCTTGCCTGGGTAACAATACAGACTAATGCTATGTCTAATTTTGTTTCTATGACGTTGGTTTATACCATAATGGTACCAATAGCTTCTGCGGCTGGATTAGGTAATCCAGTAGCTTTAGGAGTTGAGATTTCC
>JAQTVP010000212.1 GCA_028707015.1 Dehalococcoidales bacterium
TTATTAAAAGAAATCATGATGGGTATTTCCCCCTTCTTTAACGGTTACGTTGATATGCATCCTTCATTATCCATTTATAGAACAAACATTTAGTTACTGGGATTCTGTTTTAACTTGGTTATTTCTCGTTCAAGTTCATTTGCTCTATTTCTCCATTCATTAATGATTTTTTCCTGACCTGTAGCATAGTTCTCTTCTTCTTTAGTGATTTCTTTTTGACCAAAATACGGCATTAGACCAATAGATAAAAGTGCAGCAAACAGGATAATAAAAGAGAAGAATTGAATAAAAATCTTCCAGAATAAACTGCCTATGATTGCTAATGTCTGAGGTCGGATGTCAATAGTGGACACCAAACCTTTCATGCTGCCAACAGTCCGGCGTAGAATTTCTGTTCGTAAGCCGTCGGCGATAGAAACCCAAGTCGCGCTTGCCGGCGTTGCCGGTTATAGAAAATCTCGATGTACTCTGTGATGTCCTGAATCGCCTCAAGTCTGCTTTCATAATGACGGTGATAGATAAGCTCCTGTTTGAGTGTTCCCCAGAAACTCTCCATCGGAGCGTTGTCGAAACAGTTACCGTTCCCACTCATTGATACCCTCATGTCGAACTGGTCAAGAACACTTCTATATTCATGGGAGCAGTACTGTGTACCCCGGTCAGAGTGGTGCATTAATCCCTTTGCCGGGTGTTTGAGAGACAATGCCCGGAGCAGAGACTCACTGATGAGGTTCCTGGTCATCCACTCTCCCATTGAGTAACCGACTATCTCACCCGTAAACAGGTCCTTATGCCCCGCAAGATAGAGCCAGCCTTCATCGGTCGGTATGTAGGTGATGTCACTTGCCCACACTTTATTCGGTTGGGATACCGCAAATTGCTGATTCAGTAAATTTTCGGTGACAGGCAGATTATGCTTTGAGTAAGTCGTCGCCTTGAATCTTTTCTTCTGCTTACACCGTATTCCGAGCTTCGTCCGGATGCGTCTAATTCGGCAAATACCTACCCGGACTCCATTATCCGCCAACTCGCATTGTAACCGCTCGGGGCCGTAGGTCTGTCTTGTCCGCTTATCCGCCGCTTTAATCTCGATTTCAAGCCGACCTTCTTCCCGGTCATGCTTCGACAGCGGCCTATCTGCCCAAGCGTAAAACCCGCTTACTGATACTTGTAAAACTCGACTCAGGAGCGGCACCGGGTATTTGAGCCGCAGCTCTTTCATTGTCGCGTACCGGGCAGCGACTCCCTGGCAAAGTACGCGGCTGCTTTTTTTAAGATATCCCGCTCCATTTTCAGTTCAACATTCTCTTTCTTGACCCTGGCTAATTCCACCTCAATTTCAGTTAGCGGCCGGTATGTCTTACCTATATCTCCGAGCTTACCGGACTTATTCGCCTTAAGCCAGTTCCCTAATGTCGATAGTGGAAGAGACAACCGACGTGCTGCTTCCGGAATGGATAGCTTCTCTTCCGTTACCAGCTTAACCGCCTCTTCCCGGAACTCTTTCGTGTACTTGCCATTTGGAGCCCTTTGCATCCTGACACCTCCGTCGTCATATTTTACCTGACTTTGGTGTCCATTAAATCCATCTTACCTCAGTCCAAGGTGCTGTGGCTATAGAAACTGTGCTAAAAATAGTCAATATTATTTGCAGAAAGAACAATTCAAAATGCCAACTGACCTTAGCTCCTCTCCGACAAGCGGTTAGGAAATCTCTCATTCTTACTTATCCTCCAAATTCTCCATTTTGCCTGAAGGATAGCAGTACTTGAAAGCAGGAGTCAACATAAATATTAAAAAATCCATGGTTCGCTGTATTGACGCTGGCTTTACTCCGCAATATTATTACGCCATTAACACATCTTAACGACCACTTTCATTCGCACCTTACAAAGTTTCCAGACCGTTCTAACATAAATCTACGGTAGAGGGGCTAACGTCTGAAATAAATCCAAAACACATGGATAGAAATAAGGAAGCTCTAATGGAAAAAGAAAAGTTTTGTGATGCACTATCAGGGAAAACCTGTACAGTTGTTCATGAAGATTGTTTTAGAATAAATGAAAGAAAGCCATGCGAATATAACAAAACCTATTTACCAAAATTTACAGATATTAGAGCGGATACCCCACCGATAGCACGCAAAGCTAGTGAAGCCATACTTAAACCGTTCTTAGCTAACTGGAAGGAACATGCCCATAATCATAAAGCCGGATTAAAACGAGTTGTTGCTTCTCCTGTTGAGAACGTACTTAGAGATATCCTCAAGGCAGAACTGGCTCCTTTGAACGTAAGAGTCTCTGATAAAGGAGAGGTATTCAACATATGGGGCAATAATAAGATAATTGCCGATGCAACAGCTAAGAAAGAAGGATTCCCCACAAGTATTTTTTCTTTCAAAACTTGGATAGGGAATGAACAAATAAGAGAAACATTTGCTTACGCATATTTAGCCAAAACATGGCTTGGACAAAAGAATCTTAGAATCTATGAAATCGGAGTAATACACACGGATACAGAAACCAAAACGATAGAGAGTTTAATAAAAGTGTGCGAACCTTATCTGGATGGAGTATTTTACTTGACCGCAGAACCCTATTTGGATGAGTTGATTGAAAAACTTAAAGAAACATATTCAAAGAGGGAATGATTAATGTCTGACATAAAGCCTCAATTCAAAGGTAATATCGGGATATTCTTAGTTTGCGCCGAACTCTCCAAACTTAATTTGATTGCTATGCCTACTTCTCGAAATACTAAAGGCTACGACATACTGGTAATGAATCCAGAAACCAATAAGTCGGTGGGTATTCAGGTAAAATGCACTGATAGAAAAGATTTTCCAATTTTGAGTTCATACTGGAAGAATTATGAAGAGGAGATTCAAAGAAAGATAATATGTGACTTTGTGTTTGTTGACATAGCAGATTTAAAAAATCCCGGCTATTATGTTCTTTCTGTAGCTGAAATGCGAGAGTTG
>JAQTVP010000213.1 GCA_028707015.1 Dehalococcoidales bacterium
GTGACGGACGCCTGTGGTCCACTAAGCGTATTGGTATCGTCAGCCATTTTCAGCACAACCCAATTACAATGTATACCCGTACTCAGTGTCCCCTTTAACTGGAAACGTAGTTGCTTGACTTCTCTGACCTCAAAATCCCGCATGCCATAGAAATAATGGTCTATATCATATTGGTCAGAAGAAAAAGCACCGGTATGAGTATCCTTATCATAATCTGCAGGCCACTTAAGATATCCCTTAGCAGCATTCCAAAGTGGGTCAGGTACACTATGCCAGGTAGTCCCACCATCGGTACTTATTTCACTGGTACCAATTTGATACGCTATACCACTAAACTCACCAGGCGGTATATCATAAATAGCTTCCAAATCTACAGGTTCTGCGTCAGCACTGAGATAGTCCATCGAAATCGTATAAGTATATGTATATTCATTTTTATCAGGAACCCAATAACTGGGAGTAAAACCAGTGTCAACCGTCTTGATAGGCATAATTTTATCATCAGTAGCCAGAGTAGTACCTCCCTGGCCTGATTCAGCCCGCATAACGACGGTGGCACTTACCGGAACATCACACACATCAAAGTTAAATACCGCTTTACCTTCTTCGCCGGGAACAGTAAATTCCTGACCCAAATCATCATACAACAACTTCCATAAAATATATTCCTGTGCCGCATCAGCGGCATAAAGTCCCTTCGTTTGCCTTTCTACTATTGGGCTGTTCATCAGCGATGTAGCGGTAAGCCTAAGTGATGGAACTACCAGTACAGTCCCGATTGCCAGCACTATTAATACCATAATAAGTGCCTGTCCCAGTTCTTTCGTTTTTCTTATCACTCTATTCCCTCTCCCCGCATATATACACTAAATTCCAGAGTTTCACTACGCGGCGTTACATCACCCGTTGTAGCGGTAATAATAATATTGATAGCCCTATTATTCAGGGTAAAGTTAACGTAACTGATATTACGGCCGACAATGCTAATATTTTCATCAAAGGTACGCTGCAAATTTCCATTTACCAATTCATATATAACGATATGGTTTTTATTTTCATCTATTATAAAGCTGGTGTAGTCTGTCCAGTTTAGCGTAATCTCAGCACCCTCCACAACCACAGCACCTTGAGCCATTTGCATGTCCTTTTTTAAAGACAGAGCTGCCTGGTGCGCATCGGTCAGGGAAACCACCTGGCTATTTGTGCGGCTGGTACCCCAGACTACCTGGTTTAGTACGCCGAAGGCACTAATTATTACCAAACTACCCACCGCAATCGCCAGTAAGAGCTCAATTAAAGTGAATCCCTTCTGTTTCATCTCTTATTCCGCCGTATATCTCTTAGTTTTAAAACCGCATATTGTGAGTATCGGCTTACCATCCTCCCTGGATACAGTTATGGTAATTTTCTCTATTGTCTGATTAGTATAGGTATCAACCCAAGTAATGCCGTCACCACTACTACCATCACTAGAGTATTGAATATTAACATTTACGTAATATTGAGGTGGAATGGAAATAATTTCCTCTGGGTCAGGGTATGTGTCAGAGTAGGTTAACACCTTCACAGCTTCAAAGTAAGCAGTAGCCAGGTTTGTTGCTACCACCTTTTCATCAAGCTGCTGAGTTGCCTTGGCATTAGTATCAAGGGCTGTCAATAACCCAACTCCAATAAGACTCATAATGGCAACTGCTACAATTATTTCAATAAGGCTAAAACCTCTTTGATTACGAAGGAACTTCAGTTTTCCGCATTTAAGCAATTTCATATATCGCCACCTTACTAACTACCGTTTAACCAAATGTTCCGGTAAGAGAATACATTGGCATGAGTATTGATATAGCAATAAAACCAACTCCCAGAGCAATAATAATAGTACTGAGAGGACCTATCATTGATACCATAGCATTAGTTTTTTCTTCAGCGGTAACCTCATAGAAATCGGCAACTACTCCTAGAGTAAAATCAAGCGTGTTGCTTTCCTCACCTACCGCTACCATCTGAACTAACAGGGGCGGAAATAAACCTATTCGAGACATTGGCTCTGATAATCCCGAGCCAAGGAGAAGCCCCTCATTAACCTGAACTAAAGCATCACGGATTATTTGATTATTACTGGATTGAGGTATCATCTTCATCACTTCCTGCAGATTCAAACCAGCACTAATAAGCACTGACATAGTTCGACAAAAACGCGCTAATTCTCCCATTAAAGTAGGAGGACCAACCAGAGGGAGAGCAATACGTATCCGATCAAGAATTCGTTTTCCCGCAGGCTGTTTAATCATCCACAGCACCACAGCGACTAATACCACTCCGGTTATCAATATGTATAGTATGTTTTCAGAAAAGAAATTAGTTAAACTAATTAGTATCTTAGTAGGCAAAGGTAAATCTGCTCCCATAGAACTAAACATTCCTAACAGCTGTGGCATAACTACGGTCATTAGAATAATTACTACCACTACACCGGCACCCAGCATCATGGCCGGATAAGCCAATGCTCCACCTATTTTCTTGGCTACAGCACCTTGTTTCTCAGTGAAGTCTGCCATTCGGTTTAAAACCATTTCGAGACTCCCAGACTGTTCGCCAACCCCGACCGTTCTACAGTAAATATCACTAAAAGCCTTAGGATGCTTGGAAATAGCTTGGGAAAAAGAACTTCCGGACCGCAAATCATTAGCAATGGTTTCCAGTATTTTCTTAAATGCTCTGCTGCCGGTAACTTGATCCTGAAGTATTTCCAGTGCCGGCAAAAGAGAGATACCTGACCTTAGCAAAGTAGCTAACTGCCGAGAAAAGACAATAACATCCCGCGGTTTAACCCTGAAAAGACTGGGTAACGCCTCCTCTAAACTAAACATAGAGGGAGCAACTTCTAAATTAAGCGGGTTATATCCCTGCCCTATAAGAAGACGCTCAGCCGCCACTTCATTAGTAGCCTTAATAGTACCCTTCACAGTTTTTCCATGAAGA